>NZ_JBEXPH010000031.1:0-58744 GCF_040611955.1 Streptomyces sp. NPDC006510
GCCACGTCACCGACCAGGCGGCACTTTCCCCCCTCACGACTCAGTCGAGCCCTGACCCACACCATCCGTGAGCTGCTGGAACGACTCCTGCCACCACGCAGGCAACGCTCCAACCCCCGTGTCATCAAACGCAAGATGTCCAACTGGCACCTCAAACACACCCACCACCGCAACCCACCCCGACCACCAGCCAGAACAGTCACACTCATCCCGCCCACCAAACCCGCCAGCAAACGCCAGAAAAACACCTAAATCACCGGTATTGCTACTAGGGGCTGCTTCCGCAGTAAATGCCTCTGCTCTTCCTCTACCCCACGGGCCTTTGTTGCGGAAGCAAGTCGTTCTCGCACGCTCGCTGTGTGCGGGGGACTTCTCCCCCTTCGCTCCTTCTCCCTCTGCTCTCCTTTGCGCGACCATGACGGCCCGATGACATCCCCGTACCGACCGTCGCACCAGCGCCGTGCCATCACCGTGTCGGCGGCTCGCCGGCGGCTGTGCCGATCTCGCTCCGCCGGCGTTCCGTGGCTGCGCTGCCGAAGCCCGCCGACGGGCTTCGGCAAGGGGCACAGACAGGCTTTTCGGCCCCATGAAACAGCGCCTCCCTCGCGCCTGCGAGGTGACTCATCGGTACACGAAGGAGACTCGACGGGGACATCGATAAGACGCCGACTGATGCCGGTGTACCTCTTGGAGTTCTGCGCACGTCCTCACAGCGTCTCGCGCGCGCCCCGACAGTGCCGCACTGGCGTCGCACACAGAACCTTCGGAGGACTCACCTGTGCAGGGATGCCGGGTGGCGTCTCCCAGGAGACACGACCGGGACGCCAATGGTGCCTCATCCGTACTCCAATGCAGCTCCTCGGGATCAGTGCTGTGACCGCGGGTGTCTCGCAGGTGTCCCGCGTGAGCACTTGCCGCGTCGTAGGTGAGGCGCAACGGCGCACGATGCCGGCGGCCTGCGTGCGGTCGCCCCAGGTGGAGGCACGGGGGGTGTCTCACAAGTGTCTCTACCAGTACTCGATAGGGGCTCGAATGGCACCTCTCTTGCGTATCGAATGGGACTTGCACAGGACTCGACAGGGACACTAAAGTGGACCCGCGTCGATTCGCATTCGAGAGGAAACGCAAAGGGCGGTGAGTCCATATGAAAGAGCGAGAGACATCCGGCGAACGACCGGATGAGGTACAGGAGCGAGTGGCAGGGCGAGGTGAGTGCAATGGCGAATCAATCGGGTGAACCTCGCAAGGTCCGCTGGACCGTGCCCGCCGCCGACACCTCGGTGATCGAGTGGCTCGATCAGCAGGAGAACATCTCGCAGTCGCTGCGACTGCTCATTCGAGAGTCCATTCAGCGCGACGGATACATCGACGTCTTCTACAAGCCGGTCGAGCAGCTGCCGCGTCGCGGCCGGCCGCCGCTGGAGATGACCGAGCAGCGCGAAGACGACGAGGCAATGGCCGATCGCCGTCCGGTCGCCGGACCGGTACAGGCACAGCCTGCGGTCACCGCCGAGGCCATCGTCGAGACGGCAGCGCCAGCGCCGGAAGCCCAGCCCGAGCCAGTTCCCGCATCGGTCGAGGAGCCCGTAGCGAGCACAGTGCCCGCGCTCAGCGCAGCAGCAACAGAGCCGCCGAAGCAGGCATCCATCGACGAAATCATGGCGAGCACTCGGCGCTGAGCGACGCGGTGACTACCACTTTCCAGGCAGACAACACAGACACCGAGGGATTGAATTCATGAGCACCAATAGCAACGACATCATCACGCTCACCGGCGGCATCGACGTCGGCAACGGCTACGTCAAGGGCGTCATCCAGAACACGAAGCAGGGCACCTTCGACGAGATCGATCTGCCCAGCGCGGTCGTCTCCACTTCCCGCACCTCGCCGAAGGTGCCGCTGCCCGACGCGGACGCGGCCACTGTGATGGCCGGTGACTTCTACAACCAGATCGACTGCTCGCTCACCACTCCCCTGGTGGCAGCGTCGGACCGCCGGATTTTCGGCCGCGCGGCGCTGTCCGTGCGCGGCTCGAAGTTCACCGAGTTCGAGGTGCTGGGCAAGCACTCCAAGGCCGATCAGGAGCTGAGCAAGGTCCTGGTCCTGGGCGTCTTCGCTGCGAAGGCCCTGCGCGACTACGTCCGCGAGAACGGCGCGCTGCCCAAGCAGGAGCTGCGCGTGCAGGTGCGCGCCGGCCTGGCGCTGCCGATCTCTGAGTTTGTGGCGCGCCGCCACGCCTACGCCGCCGAGTTCATCGGCCTCCTGGGCAACGCAGACCCCGCGGTGCACCTGGTGACGATCAAGAACTTCAGCACTCCAGTCTCGGTGCGCCTGCAGTTTGTCGACGTCCAGGTGATGGCCGAGGGTGCCTCCGCGCAGTTCGCCATCACTGACAAGGGCGAGCCGCTCGCGCAGGCTCTTCTGGATGACCTGCGCGCCCGTGACGCGTCCGTCGTCGAGGGCGTCTCGGCTTCCGACCTGGTGGCGGTCCAGCACACCATCGGCGTCGACGTCGGCGAAGGCACCGTGAATTTCCCGGTCTTCACCGACGGCCGGTTCAACCCTGAGGCGGCTGCCACGCTCGACGAGGGCTACGGCACCGCGCTGATGAACGCCATGGAGCGCATGAGCGAGTCGGACGCCGCGCTGCAGTTCTCCTCGCGCAAGCAGCTGGCGGATTTCCTCCACGCGGAGCCGTCTGTGCTGGTGAAGAACCGTCACCGGCGCGCCGCCGGCTTCGTCGAGGACGAGGCCAGCTACCTGGTCGACGAGATCGTCTCCTCTTTCGGCGACGTCCTCTCCCAGGCCGGCGCGACGACCGAGGTCGTCTACGTCTACGGCGGCGGCTCGGGCCCGATCAAGCACCTGCTGCACCCGGCGCTGCTCAAGGCCGCGGGCGACGTGCCGGTGCTCTACCTCGACTCGAGCTACTCGCGGCACCTGAACCGCGAGGGCCTGTACATCGCGGCGCGCCACGTCGAGCAGCAGGCCAGCGCCGCGCAGGACGGGACCAAGAAGAAGGCGGCCTAGCGGCCGCTCCGGTCAACCACACGAGGAGGGTCTCGGCGGCCCAGACGGTCTGCGAGATGCAGACTCTGTTCTCGGAGCACCATGCTGCGCGGATCGCCGTCGACTACGACGGCGGCGCTCCCGCGGCCCCTGGGGCCTCGTGTTCCGGACGCAACACGGACAGCGCTCTTCCGCCCTTCTGGTGAACGTCGACACGATGCGCCGACTGCTGCTGGCCGAGGAGGACGCCGGGCGACTCAAGTCGGGCACCAAGGTGGAGCGCGAGTCGTGCCCAGGCCGAGCCTGTCGCCTGACACGGGTTAAGACCTGCCTTGAGGCCCAACTCGCTCTGGTGAGCGCCGAGATGGCTACGTTCACCGAGGTCCGCTTCCTCTATTTGGCCGACGGCTCCAGCCGCCCTCTCTACGACAACTACCAGGAACGCGAGGCACTCGCGATCCCCGCTATCGCTGCTGCCCTCTTCACGGGCGGTCCGGACAACAACATCGGGTTGGGATACATGAGCGACTACCGGAAGATCGTGAAACTGCTCGACGCGAACACCGGCGCGGCGCGGATGAGTCAGGTCTTCGAGGATTTCGTCGAAATGGCCGCGCTGGCTATCCGCAATGCTGTGGACTACTGCGGCCGTGACAAGCGCGAGGCGCAGTACCTCCGGACGGCCGGCCGCTACGACCGTGCGTCGCTGAACCGCTTCGCCCAGGCCCTCGCGCTCGTCATCGAGGAGATGGACCGGGATCCCTGCGACGTGCTCGGCCGCCTCTACATGGAGCTGGAGATCGGCAACGAGCGGCTCGGTCAGTTCTACACGCCTTACGACGTCGCGGAGTTGATGGCCCAGATGCAGATCGAGTCGGTGATCGAGCATGTGCAGACACACGGCTTCGCTGATCTGTACGAGCCCGCCTGCGGCGCCAGCTCATTCAGCGTCGCTGTGTCGCAGGCGATGCTAGAGCACGGTCTGAACCCCCAGACGCAGCTGCACGTGACGGCGGAGGACATAGCTCCCCAGGCCATACACATGATCTACATCCATCTGACGCTGCTGCACATCCCCGCGGTGGTGCAGCGCCGCGACACGCTCACGCTGCGAACGTTCGACTCGTGGCCCACTCCCGCTCATGTCCTGGGCGGTTGGGGTCAGAAGCTCCGCCTGGTCCAGTCCGTCGGCGGGGCACAGAAGCTGCTCAGCAGGGCGCTGCAAGACTCCGCCGAGTCTCGCTGCACGCGCCGGCATGCCGCTTGAGGACCAGGTCCGCGCCCTCCTCGTGAGGGAAAGGCGCACGGGTACGCCGGCAGCGGCCAGGCCGCGGCCGGCGCGGAGCGGAAGAAGAACGCGGTCGCGCGCGGATCCGCCCATCGGACCAGTTCCCGCACGTGGGCCCGCACGACGAGTCGGCTGGCCCCTACCCGGGCGGCGCAGGGCCGCCGTCAGTCTGCCCTTGCAGTTCGCGTTCCGGCTACGCCCCGTCGACGATCAGACCGTGCCTGCAGCCGGTTCGTGCCGTCGGCGGCATCCGTTCACGTACTCGAAGGAGAGCTGACGACATGGGCACGGCAGACATCCACGCGTGGTGCTTCGATCACGGGCGCGCCCACACGTTCAAGGGCGCCCCGGATGTGCGCCGGACGGTCCTCGGGCTGTGTGAGCGTCTCGGGTGGACGGTCACTCCGGCCGGTTGACCTTCCGGCGCCACCACGGCGGGACCGGACGCTATCGGGTGTCCCGCCCTCCCCTCAGCTTGCCGCCCCCGGTGTCCTGTTCTTGCGGGTCTCGAAGTCCATCGCACCCTTTGAACTGAGGTGTTGCGACAACCGCTAGAACTCAGGGTGATCCGCCGGGGCTCTCGCGCGGTCAGGCGCAGGTGTCGAGCATCCCGGACAGGGCTGCGGCCTCGGCGGGGTTGGCGGTGAGCTGGTAGTGGGCCTTCACGCTGATCCAGGCGCGGCTGTAGGTGCACCAGTACGACTGCAGCGGCGGCTTCCAGTTCCCCGGATCCTTGTCACCCTTCCCCCGGTTACTGCCCGCCGACACCGCGATCAACTGCGAGTCGACCAGGTCGTTCGCGAAGGCGCGCCGCTCGGGCGTCGTCCACTGCGATGCGCCGGAACGCCAGGCTTCCTTGAGAGGGACGACGTGGTCGATGTCGATGCCGGAGGCGGAAGTGATCGTCTTGCCGTCGTACTCGGAGTACCAGGTACCGGACACGGCGCGACACTGGTCGTCCTGGACCACGTCCTGGCCGTCGCGCTGGAGCACGACCTCGCGGGTGTCACAGGTTCCGTGCTGGGTGATCCAGTGCGGGAACTTCGCCCGGGAGTACCCGGGGACGTCGTCCTCGCCGGTCACGACCAGGTCCGCGAGGAGCTCTCGGGCCTTGACCGCGTCCGGCGGTTCGGGGAGCTCCCGGAGGGACGGTGCCTGGCCGGCGGTGGCCTTGTGGGCGGAGGTATGGGGGCCGACCGCGGTGGCGGTGACCGGGGCGGCGGTCAGCACGAGCCCGGCGAGCGCCGAAATGGCAGTGAGGAGCGCGGTGCGGCGCAGCGGATGACGAGTCATGCCGATCATGCTCCGGCCCCGGACGGCGGAGAATCGTTGCTGCCTGGCTGGTGTCACCCGCGTGGGTGGGAAGTCGTACCGGGTGTGTGGCGGGCGGGCCGCGGGCAGTTCCGGTCCACCGGGCCGGCCTTGATCCCTGCTCGTGCACAAGGCCGCCCGCGGCCCCGGGCCGGCGTCTTCGTGATGCGATCACTTCCGCCCGGCACAAAGATCGAGGTACGGGTGGCCCGACCGCGTCCCTGTCTGCGCGCGGGGTCAGCGCGCCTTCCTGGCGCGCTGGTCCGCTTCCCGTCCCACTACCCGCCAGGGGGGCCTGGAGGTACGGATGCCGCGGCCCTTGTGGACCGGAGCCATTTCCTTTGGCCTGGTCACCATCCCGATCAAGGTCGTCAGCGCGACCGAGGACCATGCGATCCGCTTCCACCAGGTCCATCTGGAGGACATGGGCCGGGTCCGCACCCGCAAGATCTGCTCGATCGACGACGAGGTCGTGCCGCAGGAGGAGATCGGCAAGGGCTACGAGCTCACCAAGGACGAGCTCGTCCCGGTCACCGACGAAGAACTCGACGAGATGCCCCTGCCCACCGCGAAGGCCATCGAGATCGTCGCTTTCGTCGACGCAGACAGCATCGACCCGATCCGGATCAGCGACAGCTACTACCTCGCGATCGACGGACAGGTCGCGGCGAAGCCGTACACCCTGCTCCGCAAGGCGCTGGAACGCTCCGACAAAGTCGCGGTCGCCAAATTCGCGTGGCACAACCGCGAAAGGCTCGGGCTGCTCCGGGTGCGGGATGACGCGATCGTGCTGCACGCGATGCGGTGGCCCGACGAGATCCGCAGCCCCGACTCCCTCAAGCCCAGGGACATCGACCTGGACGACGAGGAGATCGAGCGGGCCGTCCAGCTCACCGACACCATGGCCCTCGACGACATCTCCGGTTTCCGGGACGAGTACCGCGACGCCCTGGAGGAACTGATCGAGGCGAAGGCCGAGGGCACCGAGCTCCCGGAGCCGGCCGAGGGCGAGGAGCGGGAGACCGGGAAGGTCGTCGACCTGATGGCCGCCCTGAACGCCTCCGTCAAGGCGGCCAAGGAGAGCCGCGGCGAGCACAGCGGCCAGGACGCCACCGTCCACACGATGCAGCCACGCAAAAAGACCCCGGCCAAGAAGAAAGCCGCCACGGCCAGGAAGACCACAGCCGGGAAGCGCACGGCGAAGAAGACCACAACGAAGAAGACTGCTGCCGGGAAGAAGCGCAGCGCGTCCTGAACGGACGCCCGGGCGGGATGGTCATGGGGTTGCCGCGGATCGCTCCGATGCTCGCCACCGCGGGAAGTCTGCCGCCCGCGGCCGTGGAGGGCCGGTGGGCGTTCGAGGTGAAGCAGGACGGGCTGCGGGCCATGGTCTACCTGCCCGGTGACGGGAGCACGGTCCTGCGGTCCCGGTCCGGGGCAGACATCAGCGCCGTCTACCCGGAGCTCGCAGAGCTCGGGTCCCTGCTCGGCCGGCCCGCAGTCCTGGACGGCGAGATTGTCGCACTCGACGACGAAGGGCGCAGTGACTTCGAGCGGCTGCAGTCCCGTATGGGCCTGGCCTCGGCGGCGAAGGCGGCCCGGATGACCCAGGTGGTGCCGGCGCATCTGGTCCTGTTCGATGCCGTGTATCTGGACGGCCACCGTCTGACCGGGCTGCCGTACACCGAGCGCCGCGCCCTCCTGGAGGGCCTGGGGCTCGACGGGGAGCACTGGTCGACGCCCGCGGCGGTCGTCGGGCACGGGGCGCAGGCCCTGGAGATGACCCGGACCGCGGGGCTGGAGGGTGTGGTCGCGAAGCGGCTTGCGTCTGTGTACGAGCCCGGGGTCAGGTCCCGCTCGTGGGTCAAGATCCGGCACGTCCGGACCATTGATGTGATCGTGGGCGGGTGGGTACCCGGCCGCGGCCGGCTCGCCGGTCTGCCCGGCGCACTGCTGGTAGGCGAACGGCACAGCGGCGGCCTGCGGTACGTGGGCAGCGTCGGCACCGGATGGAGCGACAACGAACGCGCCACGCTCGCCGAACTGCTCGAAGCCGCCGCGATCGACGAGTGCCCTTTCGACAAGGTGCCGAGCGTGGCCGGCGCGCGGTGGGTGCTTCCGCGTCTGGTCGGCGAGGTCCGGTACGCGACCAGGACCCGGGCGGGACTGCTGCGACACCCTTCATGGCACCGGCTGCGCCCCGACCTCGCACCGGACGACATCACCTGACCCCGGCGCGTCCTCTACTGAGGTTGCAATCCCGTCTGCGGGTTACAGATCTGGCACGGCTCGATGTCCGGCTCCGCCAAGGCGATCAACGCCTCCTCACGGTCGAGGAACCCGCCCTCGACCGGATACAAGGCGCAGTCCCCGCGGTGTACCAGAGCCGCCGACGATGACCTCTGCGGTTGGATCTTCCACCGCAGCGCGGCATGCGCCTGCTCCCGGCGGCGCTGCTCCTGTTGCTCTTTGATTTCCAGTTCCCGGATCCGCCCCTTGACCTGGCGGAGCTGCCACTCCAGCCAGTCGGCCAGGGTCCGGTTCTTGTCCAGGTCGGATATGCCGCCGGGCATGGCTACGCCTCGGCCGGCTCGTGCTCGTGGGCGTGCTTCAACGCCATGCGTGCCGCGACCACGTCCTCGCTCAGTGTCGACCAGTACGGGTGCGTCATCACCTCGGCGCTCAGCCGGCGCAGCTCGTCCTGGAAGCGTCGGACTTCTGTGGCCTGCTCTTCCGTGGATCCGGGAGAGTCCTCTTTGTGGGACCGGTAGGAGGAGTGCAGCTGTTTGTCGCCCTCCCAGCCGGGCATCGGCTCGGCCGACCACGGCAGGGTCTTGGCGTACTTCTCGTACGCGGTGCGGGTCTCGTGGAGGGCGACCTGGGCGTCGAGGAGGTCTTGCGGGAAAGGGAAGGTTTTCGGCACGCCATAAGGGTACATCTGTTCGAATTTCGGATGCGAATGACGCGCCGAAACCGCACAAAACAGGCATCATCAGGTCTAGACCGGGCCGCCCTCGGTCCCGACGGCGCGGTTCGTGAGGAAGCGCCATGGACCGAATCCCGCCAGCACGGCCTCGCGGCTTCAGGAGAGCGAGGTCGGCTTGCGGGGTGGTGGGACGGCGCGGAGGAGTTCCCACAGGGGGCGTGAGCCTGCTGCCCACGTGCCGAGGGTGTCGCGGTCGACGACGTGGAGGCGCTGCTGTTTGGCGAAGGTGACGGCCGGGGCCGTGACGCGGCCGTTGGTGACGATCACCGCGATGTCGGCGCCGTGGACCTGGCGGGCGGTGCCGTTGAGGACCTGGAGGTCCGGGGTGCCGACGGCGGAGCCGGCGAGGCCGTTGCGGCGGTGTTTGCACTGGATGACCCAGCGCCGTCCGTAGGGATCGGTGGCCTTCACGTCGGCGCCCAGGTCGCCGGCGCCCCCGACGCGGACCGCGTCCTGGCAGCCGTCACGGTGCATCAGCTCCCGCACCGCGTCCTCGAACCGGGCATGGTGCAGGCTGTCCAGCTGTGTCAGCCCGTAGCGCAGGCCCTGTGTACGGACCGCTTCCCACCGTGCCCGCTGCTGCTTCTGATGGAGCCAGACACCACCACCCAGCACAGCCAGGACACCGATGGCGACCAGAACCCACCAGTGCACCAGCAGCCAGTTGACCACGGCCACCACCACGGCAACGGCCAGAACCGCGACCACGAGGAGCACGACCAGCCGGTCATCCGCACGCTGCCGCCTGCCGCGCCTACGGGTACGCCGCCGTACCGGGGAGCGCCTGGCCGCCGCGGGCCGGCGCCTGCGGGGGCTCACCGGCTGGCCTGTGTCACGCCGCTCGCGACCTGCCCCAGGAAGCTCAGGATGCCCTGGCCCACCGGGGTCGGGGCCAGCAGGATCCCGAGCGCCAGGACGATGACGACGGTCATCTTCTCGTCGAAGCGGCTGCGAGCCTCAGTCCGCCGGCGCAGCCGGAGGAAGACAACGACTACGAGCAGCACAGCAACGTTGATGGTCAGCAACCGCCCAGACCTCCCGCACGACCGGCCAAGAACACAAATGAGGCCGCTGTGCCGCCCCACCCTCTTGTGTAGCGGGGCCGTGGTGATGTTGGAGGCGGGTTGCCGTCGAATGGCACAAAGCCATTAGGCCCTGGCCGAATACCGCGCGGCGGATCAGTCGTCGACGTGCACGGTCGCGTACATGTCCCCGGGGGCGCCACCATGCTCGCCGGGGCCGCCGAGTTCGCGGATCCGGAGCTTCTGGCCCTGCCTGATGCCCGCAGGAATGCGGACCTTGTGGGTGTGCTGTTCGTGGATGATCCGGCCCTCCCCCTTGCAGGTGGTGCAGGCCCGTGCCGCCCTCTCGTCGGTCCGGGTGGCGCATGCGGGGCACGTCCGATGGACCGTGATCCGCAAAGGGATGATCGTGCTGTCCGTGGCTTCCGCCTGGCTGACGTAGATGTCATGCGTCCGGGCCGCGGCGGGGCGGCGATGAACCCGGTGGTGGCATCGGCTTCGAGGTGAGGTCACCACCGGGCGGGAACGGCCCCACATGAGAGTAGACGGCCTGTCACCGCCCCGGCCCACCCAGCCGGTGCACATGGTCGGGCGCGGCAGCAGGTTGCACAGGTATTCGGCAGCAATGCGGGCTCATCGTGACTGCACCGGTGCCCGGGGGAGCACGTATGCAGCAGCTTGCCGGGCGGTGGACCGCTGTTGCTCGTATGGTCGGGCGTGAGTGCCCTGACAGGACGGTGCTCCCGGTTCGGCCCTGCGGTCACTTCGCACGTTCCGCAGGGCCAGCCCAAGGCAGGGCTCGATGACGGCAGTCGGTTCGCCGGCTAGGCGGACCTGCGACGCGCTGTAATCAGGCTGTGCTCGCCGAACGACACGTCGCCCGGCTCCGTGCTTGGCGGGCCTCGCGCCGGATGTCGCGTGCCTCCTCCCTGGCGGCCTCGCGTTCCCGCTCGGTCCGGTTTCCCGGAAACACGGTCGCGCCGGGCCGTGGTCCGTTGTTACAAGAAGGACATGGGAATCTGGACCGACGCCTTCATCGCACCCCCGGCACCCATTCTCCTGCGGACGGAGACGTTCGGCCGACTCGCGGTCGAGTTGGCGCGCGAGCGTGTGGTCCGGACCCCGTGGGCACTCCTAGCGGGGAAGCTCTGCGTCAACGCGAGCCTCAACTGGGGCAGCGTCAGCGGGCGGGCCAACTGGGACCGGCCTCCCGTCGGTTCGGTGCTGCGGACCGAGGAGTACCCGTGGGACACAGAGGACCCGGACGACGACCCCCCTCCCTGGGGCCCTTCGCACGAGGAGGCCCGGCTGCTCGCCTCCGGCGAGATGGCGCTCGACATCCTTCCGGCGCTGCGGGCCGCCCCGTACGGCGACGAGGACGTCGCCGTCGTCTTCGCCCACATGGACTTCGGCAACCGGGCGATCACCGACTACTTCCAGTACGAGGACGAACGCACGACGCTGGCCTGCTTCGCCCTGGCACGCTCCCAGAACCGGCCGCTGTCCGCCAACCACTGCGGGAACATGGACGACGGGCCGACACTTCCGGTGCGGACCTGCGTGGTCCACACCTTCAAGCACGCGCTGGGTAACCTCGGCCTGGACGGCGGCCCGGTACCAGCGCTCGCCGCCATCACCTCCCACTACTTCGGACCGGACCAGGTCAGCGGCAAGACCTGGGGCTGAACCCGCCCGGCGCCGGGCGGGTTCCACGGCATCACGTGAGGCTGAAGAAGAGGGTGTCCTGCGTGTACCACCATGGCTCGCGCTCGAATTCCATTTCGGCAGCGGTGCAATTGCACGGCTCCGCGTGGCCCCCTTAGCCGGCGTTCCACTCGTGGGCGTGGCCGCCGCGCCATTCGATGAAGCGGGGGTCGTCAAGCACGGTGTCGGCGTCGGGGATGCCGGCGGCTTCGAGGAAGACGACGAGGTCGTGGTCGGAGAAGGCGGTTCCGAGGACTTCGTCGTGGCCGTGGGTGTGCGCGGTGACGCGTCGGCCGCCCGTGCTGCTGGGCTGGTGCACGGTGATCGGAGCGCTGGTCATGCCTCAAGCGTGCTCCCGACAATCCAGCCCGGCCATCGCAGCGGTTTCGCACTCGGTCAGGAAGGGGCACCGAACGTGCACTTTCGTGCATGGCAGAGGGTGGCTGTGCCCCGGCGCTTAGAGTGCGATCGCGTGGTGTCCCTCTTCGCGGGATTCCCTCCGGACCAGCTGGCCGGAGGGAGGAAGTGCCTCTCCCGGCCTTGTCGAGGAGGCAGATCATGAAGTGGGACGATGCGCCGGACTACGCCGCGTGGAGCTTCTACCTGAGTGCAGTCGAGTTGCTGCTCGACTTACTCAGTCGGCTCCCGCTGTAGCCCGGCGACCGCTCCGCGGGGCCGTTCCTTCAGGGGGCGGCCCCGCTCCTGCGTCTCACGACGACGCTGCCGATGCTACGCACGCGGGCTCCGCACAGCTACCAACTTCCTGCAAACGGAGTATGCCAGTGGCATACTCGCAATTCATTACCTGACGGGTGGCGAAATCAGTGGGCCTGGACCCACTCGGGTGTCATGCCATTCGTTATCAGGTCGGCAGTCAGCTTCCAGGATTTGTGGCCGTCGACTCGGCACACCACCCATACTCGGAGCGGCGTGTGCTGGTACTCGCCTTGCCATCGCCGGGCACCCTCTGCGCCTTCGTACCATCGCGGCGGCTTCGATGCTTCAAGGGCGAATCGCCGCTGCTCACCATGTGTGAGCGAGAAAGTCCCCGCACTGCGCCCGAGCTCGTCGGCTCCGTCAATGTGGGGACTGAGGCGGAAGGGGCCCCAGATCGTCCGCGCCCGCTCTTCAGGCGTTGCTCCGCCCGCGAGTGTCCGATCACCGCTACGGTCACGATCGTCGCGGATGGACAGCTCCAGCTCATTGATCGCCCCGAGCGGAGCGGGTCCATTGAACTCGACCAGAAGTTCAGGCCGGCCTCTCTCGTTGGTCACCGCGAGCCCTACGGTCGGCGTCATCTCCTTGTGCCAGCGGTCCCGCTCGATCTGGGCGACTGCGGTAGCTGTACGGTTCGCCTCGCTGGCCGTCTTCCATGACGCGAAAGCGGCTACGCCGCTGAAGACTGCGGCCACGGCCGCGATCGATGTGTCTGCAATACCCATGCCGGAAGTATCCCCGTAGCAACGTGTGTGTTCTGGCAGGCCCGTTCTGGGAGCTTCCTGACCTGTGCACCTCACGGAACGTGCCCGCACCAGTGGTCACATCGGCCGAGCAGGCCAAGGCGAGGACATGGCAAAGGCCGTGCTTTTGCAAGGCGTCACTTTCGGGTGGCCGCCATAGACGTCGTTGCCGGTCACCCAGCCGATGCGGTGCCCGGCGTTCAGGAACCAGACTGTCGCGGTGTCCCCTCGCCGCGCCTATCCCCCCTCGCCGCCACCACCGCGTCCAGCCAGTGGCACAGTTCGTCCAGTGCGCCCCGTGCTCGCTCGGCGTCGCTCGTGGTGAGGTAGTCCGCCTGAAGACCGGCGAACGTGGCATTCAGCATCGTTGCCGTGATCAGCGCTGTCCGCTCAGGTACGCCTCGCAGCGTCAGGCACGAGGCCACGAAGTCTGCCCTCCCCCGAACGAAGTCCGGTACTGCCTCAGGTAGTCGGCCTGCTGCGGCAAGGCCTTCGATCTCGCGGATCAGCCGCGTCATGGGCAGTTCCACCTCGCCCAGATTGCGCTCCCAGGCCGATCGCACGACGGCGCTGACCGGCACGGCGGGGTCCTCCCACCCCTCGGTCGTCCGTAGCGCGTGGTGCTGCTGTTCGTCCAGGCGCCGCATGACGGCAACGAGAAGTTCCCCCTTGTCCGCGAAATGGTGCGTGAGCACCCGGGTGCTCTGACCCAGAGCCGCAGCGACGCCGCGCAGCGTGAACTGGCCGATGCCAGTGTGGGCGAGACACCCGATCACGGCGTCGAGCACCTCTCGGCGGCGTTTCGGGTTGACCGGTCTGGGCACGGCGTCGACCCTCCCTTCTCGGCGGACTCCGGGGGTATACCCAGGGACCTCGGCTTGCGGCCACTGTTTCATATCCCGCCTCACACCCCATAAGGGAAACGTCTGTTACCTTAATTCGGTGAGTGTGTCCTTCCGTCAAACACCCCTCTGGCTCCGTACGTTGACGCTCGCCGCCTTCGCGGTGCAGACCGACGACTTCATCATCATCGGCGTCCTCCCCGACCTTGCCCGTGACCTGCATGTCAGTGAAGGAGCTGCCGGTCAGCTGGTGACCGTGTACTCCCTCGTTTACGCACTGGCCGCCCCTGCTTGGGCACTGCTGCTCGCGCGGATCGACCGCAAGCTGGCCTTGTGCGGCGCGCTCGCCGTGTTCGCCGCCACCAACCTTGTGGTCCCGCTCGTCACCTCCTTCCCGGCACTGATGGGCCTTCGCGTCTCCGCGGCGCTCGCCGCGGCCGTCGTCCTGCCCGCCGCCCTCGCCGCGGCCACCGCTGCAGCCCCACCCGACCGGCGTGGCCGCTATCTCGCCATGGTCATGACCGGACTGACCGGGGCGGTGCTGATCGGCGTCCCTGCAGGTACGTACATCGGAGATGCCGCCGGCTGGCGGGCGACGTTCGTGTTCGCCGGGGCTCTGGGCGCGGCGGCACTGCTGCTGGCCCTCGGGACCGTACCCCGCATCTCTGCGGCAGCCGGACCGAAGGCAGGCGTACGGGAGTTGCTGCGCCCCGTCCTGAACGGCACCATCCTTGTTGTCCTCCTTGTCACCGTGGTGACCGTTGCGGGAAACCTCGCTTTCCAGACGTACCTCGCACCCTTCCTGACGGACCTTGCCTCCGTGACCCGCCGGCAGTTGGCGCTCCTGCTGGTGCTCTCCGGTGCGGGCGGTCTCCTCGGGACGCGCCTGGCAGGACGCTTCGTGGATCGGTACGGATCGCTGCGTGCCCTCGTCGTGGCCGGTGGGCTTTTCTGTGCCGGGATGGCCGCGTTCTGCGGGTTGTGGGTGTCCCGTCCGGTCTCGATCATGCCTGTCGCCGCCCTGCTGATGTGGTGGTCGGCTACGGCCTGGGCCGTACCCCCCGCCATCCAGGCGCTGATGGTTGACCGGGTGGGCCCCGAGGGCGCCACCCAGGCGATGGCCCTGCACAGCAGCTCCGCGTATGTCGGAGCGGCGGTCGGCGGAGGTCTGGGCGGTGCCTTGGTGGTTGTTGACGCCGGTCTCCTACCGGCTGTTGCCGCCATCCTGGTTGGACTCGCGCTCGGGGGCGTGTGGTGGACCGTGCGCTCCGCCCGGCCGGGGCCGGGGATGGACGCCCCTGACACGTCCGCCGGACCCGGGGAGGCGGAGGCGGGCGCCGCCGCGGGGGAACACGGCGCGCGGGCGGAGCGGGGTCACCGGCGGTGAGGGGCGGAATGCGGTGAGGTGGCAGGGGTGGGCGGGGAGCAATGACCACAGGGGGCCGTGGTCACCTGTCGGCCTCTCAATCGCTGCTGAACTCCAGGAGGCACAACCCCTCATGGGGCGCGGCCAAAGGGGAACGGCGCAGGCTGAGCCCCGCCTTCTTGCCCAGCATCCGGAACTCCTCCGCGGTGCGCTCCTTGCCCCCCAGCAGGATGAGCATCGCCAAGTCCCTTTGAGTCACCGGAAGTTGGCCCTCTATGACGGATTCGTCCACCATTCGATCGACCACGAGGACGGAACCGCCGTCGGCGACGGCTTCGGCGCACCGATGCAGCAGCCGGACGCAGTCGTCGTCGCCCCAGTCGTGCAGGACGTGGGCCAGGACGAGGATGTCGTGGCCGCCAGGCAGTGGGTCGAAGAAACTCCCGGGGCTCAAGGTCACGCGCCCCGCCAGCGCCGCGTCACCGCCCAACTTGGCCTCGGCCCGGCTCACGGTCCCCGGAAGGTCGATCAGGGTGCCCCGCAGGTGGGGATGGCGGACCAGGATGTCGCGCAAGGTGCTGCCGGTACCGCCGCCGACGTCCGCGACGTGGGATGCTGTGCTCCAGTTCCACGCTGTGGCCAGCCATGGCCCCACGGCGTCGGCGTGCCCCGACATGGCCGCATCGAAGGAGGCCGCGAGCCGGGGATCGGCGGCCAGGCTCTGCCAGAACGGTGCCCCTGCAGCCTGTGGCCAGGCCGGTCGGCCCGTGGTGACGGCGGAGACGAGGCCGGGAACCGCCAAGTCGCCGGCCTCTGCCCATGCATCCGACTGATCGAGACCGCGCGCGAGACCGGACGGGTGCCCGGAAGTCAGAACGGCTCCCAGGGCGGTCAGCCGGTAGTTGTCCGGCCCACGGTCGAGCAGCCCGAGGTTGGCGAGATGGCGCAACAGCCGTCGCACGGCGTCCTTGTCCGCCCCGGCCCGTTCGGCGAGGACGGCTGGGGCGCCGAGTCCTGTTTCGACAAGATCGAAGAGGCCGAGTGTGACGCCCGCGCGCAGGGCCCAGGGCGTGAAGAGGGTTGCCATGCGGGCGACGAGGTCGACGGCTGCGTCGGGTGCGGGGCCAGCGCTGGGGTCGGAGTGGAACGTTGTGGCTCCGGGCGGTTTGGGGGCAGGCGTCAGGTCGGAGTCCCGCGCTCCGGACTCGGGAATCTCAGGACTGGGTACGCCAGGCTCAGTGCCGGTCGTCGCTGTCTCGGACTCCGGTCGTGCCGCGCTGTCCGGCAGCGGATACGCGTTTTTGCACCTCGGTTCCTTCGGCACCGGGCTCTCCTGCATCGGATCGTCCTGCATTGGGGCCTCCTCGCTGTTGTGGTACTGACGTGGCCGTGCGGTTGGCGGCGGCTATGGCGACGGCGGCGCGCGAATATCCGTCGGTACGCCGTGTGGCCGTCCCGCTCATGGTTCCGGCTCACCCCTGCCCGGCGGCGCCCTCGGAGGCAGCACCTCGGCCGGGACCCCGGTCTCGCCGAGGTGTTCTGGATGCCGCTCGGTCAGTTTCAGGAGCGCGGCCCCGCTCAGTACGGCGCTCAGCGCGACCATGCAGGCCACCGCCCACAGCGAGCCGGTCGCCGACATGAGCCGGTCGGCTGCGGCGGGTGCGAGCGCCCCGCCGATCAGGACGCCGCTGTTGAAGACCAGTGCGACCGCGGTGAAGCGGTATCGGGTCGGGAAGACGCCGGCCAGCAATGCTCCCAGAGGCCCCGAATAGATTCCGTACACCAGCATGGCGACGGCGAAGGCCCAGGTGATGTGGGCGGGTTGGCCGATGCGGATCAATGCCACCAAGGGGAAGGCCCACGCTCCGCAGAGCGCCGCACCTGCCAGCGCCACCCTGCGCCGTCCGATCCGGTCGGACAGTACGGCCGAGGCGAATCCGGTCACCGTTTGCACCGCCAGAGCCACCAGGGTCGCCCGGAGCATGTCTGCCCTGGCCACCCCCAGGGTGCCGGTGCCGTAGGCGAGGGCGAAGGTGTGTGTGACGAAGTAGAGGACGTTCCCCACCACCAGCGCCGCCACTCCGAGAAGCAGTGCTCCCGGTTGTGTGCGCATCACGTCCAGCAGCGGTACATGCTCTGCACGCCCGCCGGGCCGGTCGGTGACGAACACCGGAGACTCGGTGACGGAAAACCGTGCGTACAGAGACAGACCGACCAGCGCCGCCCCGGCCAGGAACGGGATCCGCCAGCCCCATGCCTCGAGCTGCCCCGGGCTCAGCGTGCGGGCGAGCACCAGGAACACGGTGTTGGCCACCAGCGACCCGAGGGAGGCACCCGCCCCCGGGAAAGCGGAGCGGAATCCCCGTTGTGAGGGTGGCGCGTGCTCGATGGCGAGCACGGTCGCACCCATCCCTTCCGCACCGAGGGCAATTCCTTGGGCGATGCGCAGAATTACCAGCATCATAGGGGCGATCCAGCCCGCCTGCGCGTAAGAGGGCAGGGCACCCATGAGAGTGGTGCTAAATCCCATGAGGAATAGGGATAGAACCAGCGCTCGCTTCCTTCCCGTACGGTCGGCGAAGTGTCCGAATATGAGTGCCCCGAGAGGGCGAGCAACGAATGCTACACCGACCGTCGAGAACGATACGAGCAGTGCGTCCGAACCTTGCAGAGTGGAAAAGAAGACGTCCGGGAAGATCAGAACTGCGGCAAGGCTGTAACTGAAGAAATCGAAGTACTGGATGCTCGTGCCCACCATGCTGAACAGGGATATCTTGTGTGCCGCGGCACACGAGGCCGGCCGTGGCGGGTCAGCTTTTAACGCCATGGAAGTCCTCCGTAAGGGTGCACCACCCTGCCGGGAGTGAAACAGTCAACGGCCCTTGCGGCAATGTCGGCAGTTCGGAACAAGCCACGTTGGATTCATGACGCCTTGAGGTGTTGACGTTAGCCTCAATGGCTGTGCAGGGTGTATAGGGATCGAGGCGAATCCGCTGGCGAGTGCGGTGAGACGCAACACGTTCAATGAGAGTGTCCTCGATTTGTTTTCCTGGCGATCTGGGGCGAACTTCGAATGCCTCATTCGGCAATGCCGCCGGTCGCTTCCAGGTCAACTCGCGTCTCTGCACTCGAATATCAGAACGGAGAATGCGATGGATAGCATCAGCTGCACACCCGCCCGTACGGCATGGGCACCCGCCCGTACGGCATGGGCACCCGCCCGTACGGCATGGGCACCCGCCCGTACGGCATGGGCACCCGCCCGTACGGCATGGGCACCCGCCCACGTGTCGGCCGGCGAGACGGGCGTCTACCAGCTCGTCCGGATCTGACCTGTTGCGGTCTCCGGACACGGTGTGGCCGCTGCCCTCCCACCGGGGCGGCAGCGGCCACACCCACACTCCCCGAACCGTCCGTGCGGACGACGAATCGCGGGCGACGGGGGACGGACGGCGAGAGACAGAGAACGGCACCGACGACAAGGGAGCGACATGAGCACGTACAGGAAAGTCCTGGTCACGGGCGGCGCGGGCTTCATCGGGCGCAACATGATCCAGGGCCTGCTCGATGACGGCTGCGACGTCACCTCCATCGACAACTTCAAGATCGGAGGACAGGAGTACATACCCGAGGGCATCCGGCAGAACGTGGAGTGGATCGACGGCGACACACGCGATCTCGACCTGCTGCTCAAGACTGTCCGGGGTCAGGACGCCGTGCTCCACCTCGCCGCGCCGTCCTCCTTTCTGATGTACGAGGAGGACCCGGTCGACGGCGCGTCGGTCACCACTCATGGCTTCCTCAACGTTCTGGAGGCCATGCGCAGGAACGACGTTGGCAAACTCGTCTACGCCAGCACCAGCGCGGTGTACGAGGGCAACCCCGTCCCGTACACCGAGGACATGCCGCTTGCCCCGCCGGACTTGAAGGCGCTGTCGAAGAAGTGGAACGAGGAGGTAGCCCACCAGTACTCCGAGCGGTACGGGATCACCGCCATCGGCATGCGGCCCTTCAGCGTGTACGGGCACGACGAGTTCAGCAAGGGCGGATACGCCAACGTCATCTCGCTCTTCGTCTGGGCCCTGTTGCACGGAGCCACCCCTGTCCTGTGGGGAGACGGCAGCCAGACCAGGGACTTCATCTACGTCGAAGACGCGGGCCGGGCCTTCCGCACCGCGCTCGCCGCCAACCTGCCCACCCAGGAATTCAACGTAGGCACCGGCATCGAGACCACGTTCAGCGAGGTGCTCAAACTGATCGGTGACGAGCTCGGCGTCGAGGTCCGGCCCGAACGCGTGGATGTTCCCATCACCATCTACGCCGAGCGGCTGTGGGCCGACGTCACACGCGCCACCGAGGTCCTCGGCTTCCGCCACGAGGTGGACGTGGTAGAAGGGGTCCGCCGTGTCGTCGCCGCCACCCGTCAGGTCGACGCACCACAGCAACAGCGACTGAGCGGGGCTCAGCGGTACTTCGAGACTCTCGGGCGCGGCTGAGCGAAGGGGAGTGACGCCCGTCATGACCACAGTCCTGGCGCTCACCGACTCGACCGAGGACATCCAGCACTTCTGTCCCGCGGGTTCGACGTTCGTCTTCCGCATCCGGCTGCTGCCGGCTCACGAGCACACCTACGAGCACTTCGAGGAGATCTATCGGTCCCTCATGGAGTCGTGCGACCTCTCGATGATCGACGTGGTGGTCGCGGAGTACGCGGAGTCGCTCCCCTTGCTTTACTTCATGCGCCGCGACGGCTACTCGTGCCCCGCCCTGATGATCCCGCACAACAATCCCTACCCCCTGCACATCCTGTGCTATTTCCTGCTCGTCGCTGCTCACGCACACCCCGGTGATCTGGTCCTGTGCGGCTCACGCCACGCACAGCGCGCGTATGAGCACCTCACTGGCATCCCGGCGCGGGCCCTGTGCACCTTCGGCATCTCAGACGTGTACCGCCCGCTGCCGCGTGATGCGTCCCGGCAACACCTGGGGCTGCCACTCGACCGCACCATCCTGCTGTACACAGGCCGCTTCATGAACGACAAGGGCCTTGCCCCCCTGCTCACCGTCGCACGCACCCTGCACAGGGAAGACCCACGCATTCTGCTCGTGCTGTCGGCGACTCACATCGACCCGCACTACTACAACCGGCTGGCGGGACGGATGGAGAACGTCGTCCTCTTCCACCGCCTGGACAAGAAGCAGACCGCGTACCTCTACAGCTCCGCCGACCTCTTCGTGTCCTGCGCGACCAGCGTCTTCGAAACATACGGAAAGTCGCCGCTAGAGGCGCTGGCGTGCGGGGTGCCCGTCGTGGTGCCGCGCTGGGACGGCTTCCCGTACTACGTCGATGACACCAACGGAGCACTGGCTGCGGTCGAGTTCCTGACGGAGCCGGTGGACCCGGTCGCCAACCCGTACGAGTTCGCCCGTGTGGATGTCGACGACTGCGCGGCCGCCTGCCGCCGCGTGCTGGCCAGGCCCGGTCCGCTTGCCTACGAGGTGCCCGAATGGGCCCGCTACGAGCAAACAATGAGAACCCTGCCGGGGTTGATCGAGGGCATGGCCCAACAACACCGGCACAGGCCCGCGTCGGTGCGCCAGGAGGGCCCGCGCCCGCTCGACCTCGCACGCCACCCCAAGCCGGTGGCCGCCCTGCTGGAGCACTATGGACTCACCCACGCTGACACGCTCCTGCAACGGGCCGATCAGCTGGGCCTGCTGAACCAGAGCGACCCGGGAGAGCAGCGGCTGCTACGCGATCTGCACAACGAATTGTTCACAGTGATGGACAGCGAGACCGCTCGCGTCGGGCAGAACACGTGACACGCCCAACCCTAGGAAAGGGCGTCCCAGGATGACTGACCGGCCGACCGGTGAGCACGTGCTCTTCGAGGAAGTCGCCCACGCCTACGACCAGTTACCTGTGGAGTTCTTCGGCTCCGTCGGTGAACGGTTGGTACGGCTCGCGGCGGTGCGTTCCGGCGACCGGGTCTTGGACGTGGGGTGCGGCCGGGGGGCGGTCACCGTGCCGGCCGCGCGGGCCGCCGGGCCCACGGGCAGTGTGCTGGGCATCGATCTGTCGCCCAGTATGGCGGAGGAAACCGGACGCCTGGCACAGAGGTCAGGGCTGGCGTGGGCCCGGACCCAGGTCATGGACGGGCAGGCGCCCAAGCTCGCGCCTGCCGTGTTCGACGCGGTCGCAGGGAGCATGAGCGTACACATGCTCGACGACCTGCCCGCCGCGTACCGCGCGTACCGAACTCTCCTACGGCCGGGTGGACGACTGGGGCTCGCGGCCCCGGCGACGGACGTCGCAGCGGGGCCTGGCGGACATGCCCGCGTGCTCGGGCTGCGGACGATCGCCGACATGGCCCGCACGTACACCACCGGCAGCGGTGTCTATCCGAACAGTGAGTCGTTCGGCGGACAGGCCCGGCTGTACGCCGATCTGTCCCGGTGCGGATTCACGGACGTGCAACTCATGGTGGAGAACGCGTTCATCAGAGCCGGATCGGCGTACGACGTGGTGCGCTGGACATGGACGCACGGCATGCGGCGCCTGTGGGAACGCATCGAGTCGCCGCACCGGGCGGCGCTGGAGGAGCGGATCGCCGTTGAGATCGCGGCGGACCACGTGGTCGACGGACAGGTCGTGATCCCGGTTCCGGTCCTGTACGCGACCGCGGTGCGGCCGGAGGAGTGAACGAGTCGCGGGCACCGGTGCTGCTGGGCGCTTGCGCGGCTGTGTCCGCGCCCTCTGAACCCCCGCATCCGTGTCCTGCCCCGTCACCCACACCGTACGTGACCCAGAGCCCGCCCAACTGAGGAGGCAGACCATCACCATCCAACCGATCCCTCCCACCACGCCGATTCCCCCCTCCGCCGCGCACGTGCATGAGCGTCCACTCGACGCCGAGCGCTGGAAGTGGGCCCGCAGCCAGTTCGAACTCGATCCGGACTACGTCCATTTGGCGCTCTCCATGCTGGCCCCGCACCCCAGGCCGGTGAGGGAGGCCATTGAGCACCACCGGCGGGCCTTGGATCGCAACCCTGCACTGCACTTCCACGAACGCGACGGCCAAGTCCGCCAAGTCCTCGACAGCGCCGCCGCCTACCTGGGCGGACGACCCGACGCGCTGGCCCTCGCCGAGAGCACCACCTCAGGTCTCGCTGTCGTCTGCGCCGGCATGCGCCTGGAACCGGGCGACGAAATCCTCAGTACCGACCACGAGCACTACGCGGCCACGGAAATCCTCCGATTCAAGGCAGCGGCCAGCGGGGCGACGCATCGGACCATCTCCCTGTACGAACACGCACCCGAAGCGGACGCCGACCAGATCGTGGAGGCCGTTGCACGGGGTATCGGAGAGAGAACCCGTCTGTTCGTCGTCACCTGGGTCCACTCGGGCACCGGCGTGAAACTGCCGCTGGCCGCCATCGGCGAAGCGGTCGCCGCGGTGAACTCCACGCGGCCGAGCCACCGCCAGATCGTGCTCTGCGTCGACGCCGTGCACGCCCTGGGCGTTGAGGACTTCGACGTCACTGCGCTCGGTTGCGACTTCTTCGTCGCCGGATGCCACAAATGGCTCTTCGGACCGCGGGGAACCGGGGTGGTCTGGGGCAGCGACCGGGGCTGGTCGAGGGTCGCTCCGGTGGTCACCTCCTTCGACGTAGAGGTCTTCTGGCCCTGGTACCTGGGACGCACCCCTGACGGCGAAGCGCCGCCCGCCCGCATGTGCTCACCGGGCGGCTTCCCTGCGTACGAGCACCGCTGGGCGCTGCACGAAGCGTTCCAGTTCCAACTGGCCTTGGGACGCGCTGAGGTCGCCGCTCGGATCACGGAACTCGCCGCGTACTGCCGACGACGGCTGGCGGAGATCCCAGACGTCGTCATCCGCACCCCGCGGTCCTCACACCTGCGCGCTGGCATGGTCTGCTTCGACGTCGCTGGGCGCGATCCGGCGGACATCGTAGCCTCGTTGGAGCAACGGCGGATCATGGCGGGACAGACTCCCTACCGCAGCAGCGCCATCCGGTTCGCGCCCGGTGTGCTCAACACTGCGGAGGACATCGACCGGGCGGTCGACGAACTGGAGCGGGTCATCGCGGGAGGAGACCGGTGATCAGCGACTCCCCGGGCCCCCTCCATGAACCGCAGGTACTCGGACTGGCCGCCCAGGCCCCCGCCTACGGGGCGCTACTCAACTGGTGGACCTTCCTACGCGAAGCAACGCCGGTCCATGACGACCAGGAACTGGGCAGCTGGCACGTGTTCCGGTACAACGACGTATCGGCGGCCCTGACGGACCACAGGACCTTCTCCTCCGACATGCGCGACCTGATCGACCAGCCTGACGCGTTCTCAACCGTCGCGCAGGGCGCGTTCCTGGGCTTCGACCCACCCGCCCACGACAGGCTGCGCTCGCTGGTGAGCAAGGTCCTCACGCCCCGCCTGATCCAAGAACTGGCGCCGAGGATCGCCAGCATCAGCGAGGGACTGCTGGATGCAATGAACGACTCGCGGGACGTCGACTTCGTCGAGCAGTACGCCTATCCGCTGCCCCTGGCGGTCATCGCGGACATCCTGCAGATCCCGGTCGTGGACCGCGCACGGTTCCGTATGTGGTCCAGCGCACTGTTCTTCCAGGGCAGGGACGGCACACCGGCCCTAGTGGCCACGGCGGAGATGCTGCGCTCCATCGATCCGCTGATCGCCGAGATGAACGCATACTTCCTGGACATCATCCGCAGCCGCAGGGCACGGCCGGGCCTCGACCTCATCAGCAGGCTCGCCACCGTCGACGAGGGCGGACAACGGCTGCGCGACGAAGAAATCCTCGGAGTGTGCGGCTTCCTGCTCGTCGCCGGGCACATCACCACCACGATGCTGTTGACCAGCTCGGTTCTGCTCCTGGACGAGCATCCACAGGCCGCGGCCGACCTACGGGCCGATCCGTCGCTGACGGCGAGCGCAGTGGAAGAAGTCATGCGCCACCGTGGTCAACTGCCAGCCGCAGCCCGGCGCACGACGCGGGAGGTGGTCCTGCACGGTAGGAGGCTGCCTCAGGACAGCATCGTCCTGCTGTGGTTGACGTCGGCCAACCGGGATCCGCGCGTGTTCCCGGACCCGGATACGTTCGACATCCGCCGCACTCCTAACCGCCACCTCGCCCTGGGCCGGGGCATCCACTACTGCATGGGCGCGCCACTTGCCCGCCTTGAACTGACCATCGCGCTGAAGGCATTGCTGAGGCGCTGGAGCCACTTCGCACCGAGCGGACCGGTGAAGTACGAGGACCCGCGGCACACAATCGGCGCGAAGGAGATCCCGCTGAGGGTGAGATGGACGGAGAACTGACGAGTCAAGGCGGCAAGGTTCAGAGGGCAGGTGAAGGAGACCTCCTAGAGCAAAGTTCGGACTGGCTGACCTCGATGAGCACCAAGTCCGCCGCTACCCCAGTTCGCCCCGGATCGGCGGCCGTGGATCCCCACCGGCACGGGAGAGTCCCCCGCCCAGCACCGTGCTGCGGCGGGGAGGCTTGGGTCACGCGATCACCGCGTCCCGGACCGGTAGCGTGAGACCCTGTACCCCGATCGCGTAGTCGTGCACCGGGATCCCGGTGCCGGTGATGGCATCGAGCACCTGCTGTGCCGCGCCCATTCCCAGTTCCTTGACCGCGTCCTGGTTGTTGGTGCCGACGAACTGCATGATGCGGTTCTGGGAGATCTCGATGTTGAGCCGTACCCGGCCGCCGCCGTTGTCGTCGACGACGGCGACGAAGACGTCCAGGCCCAACTCGCACGCGTAGCCGGCGATGCAGTTATTGAGCTGTGCTCCCCATCGGGCCAGAGTTTCTGCGTCGCGTGCGACGACGAGACGGTGCTCGCCGATATGCATGCCGTCGAGCTTCGACGTAATGTCCGCGGCCCATGCAGCCAGGTTCTGTTCGCGGATGAGGCGCTCCTGGCGGTAGCGCTCTATCCGTGCTTCGCGTTCGCGCTGCTCGGCGGTCATCAGCTCCCGTCGGTACTCGACCAGGAACTTGTCTGCGATCTGTCGGAACGCCGGGTCCTTCCAGAGTTCCCAGGTCGCGATCGGCAGGTCACGGTCTTCGAGCCGGGCGATCTGCTCGTTGTAGCTGTGCATCTCGCGCAGCGCGTTCACTTCGTTGATCACGGTGCCGATCGCCTGGTTCGAGCGCGCGAGCGAGCGGCTCTGCACCCAGTTCTCGGGCATCGACCGCACCAGGGTCTCCAGGTCCCGAGCGCCGCGGATGCGTCGCTGCCCCCGGGCCTTGATCAGATCGGGCAGAAGATCCACGTCGCGCAGCTGCATGTGTGCATTACCAAGGGCCTGTGCGATGTCCCTGATGATCCGAATGCTCTGTGCGACGGGTTGTGCAAGGATCCGCCCCAGGACCGGTTGGGGCACTCGGCGGAACAGCGCCCGGGCCCGCACGAGCTCGGCCGGCTTGAGGGCGATGCAGCGGTTCGTCTCGGTGCGGCGCATCGAGACGATGACCCAGTCGATCGGCACGAGCCCGCGGAACAGGCGGAACCAGTTCAGCACGCTCATGTCGTGGGACTGATGCCAATTCGGCCTGGTCCGCATGCTCTCGACCAGGCGCTGGATCTCACGCGCCAGCGGCTTGCGGTACCGGGACTTGCCGAACACGTTGCCTGCGACCGTTTTGTAGTCCTCGGCGTCCAGGAAGTGCATCAGGCCCGAGTGTCCGAGCCTGCAGGGCGTGACCTCTTTCAGCAGCGGGAACCGCTCGTTTGCCACGGGCAAGCCGCCGATCAGGCGCATGGCCTCGCCCTGGAGGTCCTGGAGGATCAGGCTCATCTGCGCCTCGATCCCGCTCCACCCGTGGTCCTCGAAGACGGGGCCCTCGACGACACGGACGTCCTGATTGAGAGGGTCCCACTCATGGGGGCGCATCGGATCCAGCAGGGTCTGGTGGCCGAGCACGTGCAGCAACTGCGCGAGCTGGCGCTCGCCGCCGGCAAAGAGGTGCTGGGTGCTGTTCTTCCGGCTGGCGTTCTCCAGCTCGCGCAGCGCCACGAGGCCTGCCTTGGTACGCAGCAGCGAGAAGGCCCGAACAGTCTGCCAGTAGCAGAAGACCTTGCCGGAGGCGCGCATCCGGTGCACGCGGTGCCACACCGAGCCAGACACGGTCACGCGGCCGTCGGGTGCGGTGCGCGCGACGACGCGGAAGCTCGCGCCGGTGCGGACGCCCTCGACGGTCGGCTCGATCCGGTGGTTGAGGAACTTGACGTGCAGCAGCACGCGCGCGCTGTTCTCGGACATGGGTGCCTCCCGCGGTGTGTGGATCGTGGACTGTGACGGCTCTGCAGGACTCAGCACCGGCCAGTAGGCAGTGCTCTTCTGGGAGACATCCGAGATCGGCTTCGCCGATCTGCTTGTGAAAAAGAAGAACCCCGTCGCCGGAGCACGAAGCTCAGACGACGGGGTCCTGTGAGTGGGTCGCGGTCTATGCTCAGTCGCGCTCGATACACGTCGCACCGGAGCTGTCCTGGAGGCCGGTGGCGAGGTCGTACCAGAAGCCGTTCGGCAGGTGCACGAGGTCTTTCTCCTCGCGCGGCCGCCGGGGCCCCGGGATGGCAGGGGCGTACCGTCGGGCGACGACGGTCTCCTGGACATTCCCGTCCGGCACCCGCTTGGTGCCACCGTCGAGCGATTCCACTGCCACCTGCTTCATGTGCGCGGGGTGGTCGAGCACGCGCTTGACGACGACCATGTCGCCAATATCCAGGTCATCTCCGTCTCGGGACCAGATCCCGTTGTTGGCTGGCGATACTCGTCGCGGGACGCGCCGCATCGGCACACGCCCATGGGCCCCTCATGCAGCTCGTACACGCGGACTTTCACGTAGGGGTGGTCGGGAGACTCCGCGAGGTCGGGGCAGATCGGATTGACGTACGCCGGCCCTGTGTTCTCGTATCCGGAGAGTCCGATGTCGGACGGGTAGAGGCAGAGCCCGCAGTAGACGGGTTCGGGGGTCTCTCCTGGAAGCAGTTGGCCGGCACCAGCGGCCGTGGAATCGTCCCCAGGCCGACAGAACGTGCTGTGCTCATGAGGCCCGCCTCGTAATGGCGCCGGCCACCGTGTTGTGGAACACCTCGATGGCCCGGTCTATGTCCGGGCACCGGCGACCTGGGCTTGTCGTGGCTACGCGACGTGCGGTTGTTCAGCAAAAGTTGAGTGCGTACTGTGGCGGGTCCTTCAGCACACCTACAACCGGCGTCCACTCCGCCTCGTCCACAGGGTTCTCGATGGTCCGGAGGTATTTGTATGCCTCGCGGGGGACGAAGAGAGCGACACCGTCCTCGGTCCAGGCGGCCAGTGCCCTGCTGTGTGTCTCGCGCTCCGGCACGAGGGAACTATTGGAGCGGACCCACAGGAACCCCTCGGGGTCGCGAGCGATGATCTTGTTGGAACCTAGAACGAACGTGTCGAACCAGCCCCAGGATCCGGCATGGGTGGCGATATCACCGAGCGAGGGCGGGCAGGGGTAGTCGGGGAGGTCCATGGCGCGGGCCTGCTTCCTGTCGGTCATGAGGTCATCCTCCACGTGATTGTGGCGGTGGCGAAACCTCGACGAACGGCCCGGCTCAGCGCGCCCGTTGGGAGACGGCCGTGCTCGCAGCGATGAGTGATTCGAGCGCTGGGGCGAGCCGCTCGGGGAGCGTCGCGAGCCGGTAGTCGAGGAGGCGCTGCTCTTTGAGGATCTCGGCCGCGCGCAGGGCGGTCGGGTCGCCGTCGTCCCTGGCGCGTGACACCTGTTCGACGGCGGCGTCCAGCCGCTGTACTGCGGTGAGGATGTGCTGCGCGCCGGAGACGGCGCGGTCGGTGGAAAGCACGATGGCGCTCGCTTTCTGGTGCGCCTTCAGGGCGCTCCGTGTGGTCAAGCAGACTTTGATCCGGTCAATGTCGAGCGCTAGTTGCGCCGGGTAGTTGAACGTCCTCCGTGCACACGCCTCTCGGATTCGAAGGACGCAGATCGCCCCGCCCATTCCGCCACGGATGTGCAGCGAGTTGGCAGGTTGGTCAGGGCTGGTCCAGAACCGCTGTGAGGTCGACCTTGGTGCCTCGGGCGATCTCCGTGGCGCAGACGACGATGCGGTAGCCGCCGACTGGGCAGCTCGGGTGGTCGGACGAGACCACGATGCAGTCCCAGGAGCCGGAGTGGAGCTTGCGCGGCAACGGTTCCTCCTCGATGTCCTTCGGTCGCAAGTCGCCGCGGAACTGGAATGGCACCACGACGACCGTGTGCTTCTGATCGGTTCGGGGCGGCTCCCAGGGCAGCTGTACGAGCAGGTCCTGCGGCCACTCGGGGATGTTGACAGGCAGCGTGGACAGGTGGTGATTGATCGATCCCTCGGGGGCCTGGGCCAGGCGCTCGCGCTCCTGCTCGGCGGTCTCGATGAATCTGAGGAACGGCATGACGGACTCCTTTTCCAGGGCCGATGGTCTTGCCACAGAGGTAACCGGGCCAGCTCTGTTGGCCTCTCATGACATGGCAATCTCCGCTGAAGGGCTGGACCTGGGTCAGAGGATCCAGGTCTCGGCGCCCTTGTCGAAGTACGCGACATCGGCGTACCAGGGTGCACGTACGCCGATGTCGCTGATCGCACTCTCGGGACTGATCCGCGTTCCCTCGGCCATCGCCGACAGCCAAGGGCCTGCAGGCACGGCATCGCGGCGGAGGAAGATCATGCGGGAAACCGGCGCACCTGTTGAACGATGCGAGGGTGTGTCTTTGACGTTGTAGAAGTTGTTCAGCGCGTAAAGCTGATAGCTCGCCCCCAACGGGAGCCTGTCGCACATCTCAGCCGGCGCGTGACGGCACATGAACATGTGGTCCGCTCGCCTTAGCTCACGTTGGACAGACCAGCCATTGCGCACGGCGGTGATCAGCATCTCTGTGTCTCCGAGGTCGGCGATCGGCTCGCCGGTGTCTGTCGGGCGCGGCAGGTCGATCCAGGCGGTGATCGCCTCGACGTCCATCATGGGTCGGTCGATGCCGACGAACGCCCTGGGCTCGCTGCCGATCTGGGAGGTGACCACGAGATGGTTGTTCACGTCGGAGATCCCGAGCTGAGCGGCCAGAGTGGTCTCTACGCGGTTGAGGTGCATGATCCAGCCGATGGGTGCCGGGAAGTCGGCCCCGAGACCTTCGAAGCCGAGGAAGACCTCGTCGATGCGGCCGCTGCGGAGCGCTCGCTGAGCCAGCTCGACGAGGGACGTGGGGATGGTGCGGTCGATGTCGGTCATGGAATTCTCCGGGTGAGTCGTCAGCGCGGCGGGCGGCGGCTTCGGTGAGCGCCACCCTGCATCCTGGGCAGGCACGGCGGAAGCAGGGGGATCGATGGCCCGCCCTGCGAGGGCGGGCCATCGACGAACGACAGGCGACCAGGATGCGACGGGTCCGTGAACCGCAGCGAGGCACAGACGCGGGCAGCATGTCAGTGCCCGCAATGACCCAGCTGTGCGTTCTGGAGCCGCTCAACTTCGGCGTATACAGAGAGCCATGCCGGGTAATCGGGGTGCTCGTGCAAGGCGGGCAGGAAGTCGTCCAGGCTTCCGAGCCGGGCGATCGTCCGCGAGGCGGAAGGGATGCGCAGCCGGGCCGGCAGAATGGCCTGGCTCCGGGGCTGGCCGAACTTGGCCGGGTCGCATGAGCCCCATCCGCCCAGGGGGATGTTGATCGTCTCGTGGACCATGGCGTCTGTGGCATTAACCGATGCAACAAGACATACAGCGCTCTCGCGCTCCTGAACGGCCTCGCGGACGGTGTAGGCGGACATGATCATCCTGTTGCTCGTCTCGTAGCCGTCGTCGTGGAGGGCCAGGACGAGATCACGCGGACTGAGCTGCGCCGCGTCGGTCACGGGAGTCAGGCGGAACGCGTCCGCGGGCCGACTGCCGAGCTCACGGCGGTGCGGGGCGCCCGATACGGCAGGGCTGTGGGGCAGCAGGCTCAGCCAGATCTCGAAGGCGAGACGTCCGGCACGTTCCTGCATCTCGGTAGTGCTCATGGGAATTCCTCTGTGTCGGCGGTTGCGGGCGCGTGGGCCGGGTCGGCAGACACGAGCCGTATGACCCGGATCCGGAGAACGGCACTGTGGGGGTGGCGGGCAAGCCCCGCAGCTCCCATCTGGGTGCCGTGAGGGCGGCGGGGCGGGTGGAGGCCTAGCGGCCGGCCGGGGGCAGCGGCGGTGTCAGCGCACCTCGAAGCCGCATTCGAGCCGAGCGCAGGAGCAGGAATGAAAGAAGCCCTGGGCCCTCGATGTTGAGAGCCCAGGGCTCCGGGCTGAGCGTGATGGCGTTACTTGTTCACCGCGAAGCGCAGCAGGCTCTCCTGATCACCCTGCTTGATCGTGCCTCGTTCGTTGATGACCTCCAGCTTCCACGCAGCACCGACCCGGTATGCCTTGGCCACGGCGATCGCATTGCCGTGGCCAAGCAACGAGGGCCAGATGTCGGCGACCTGCTGAGTGGCGTCGCCGGTGCTGTCGTAGACCTTGAAGGACACGTTGGCGGCCTTTTTGAAGTCGCTGCCCTTCTTGTAGGCGGCGCAGACGAACACAATGCTGGTGACGTGCGACGGGATCTTGTCGAAAGTGACTTCGATCAGCTCGTCGTCACCGTCGCCGCGTCCCGTCTGGTTGTCGCCGGTGGAGGTAACGGCACCGTTCTGCAGCGGGTCGGTCACGTCCAGGCCTGCGCAGCGGACCGGGTCGCTGCCGCTCAGGAGGATGGCGAACGCATCCAGGTCGGTGCCGCGGGCTTTGCGCAGTGCGCCGAGCAGTGCACCGGTGCCGCCAGTGGTGGTGTCCCAGGAGGCGCCGATGCCCATCTTCGTCACACCGTCGAGGTCGGCAGCGCCGTGCTCCTTGGTCAGGGTGACGATGCCGGGGGTAGCGGGAGTGGTCATGGCTATATGCCTTTCAGGTGTACGGGCGTGTGCCAGGCAGCAAGGCCGGGTTGGTCTTGCTGAAGCCTGACGGTCTCCAGAGGTGATGAGGATGTTCGCCAGAGCCGGATCAGCTCGGCTGATCCCTGTGTGTTTCCACCCGCCCGCCCCGTGCGGGTGGGTGGAGGGCGAGAAGCCCCCCGCAAGCACGTGCTGCTCAGCGGAGGGCGGCAGGGACTCCACAGGAAGGCTTCTGCGGGTTCAAGAGCCGGCGGCCGGGCTAATGAACTCCGCGTCTTCGGATGCGCCGGGTGACGACTGCGCGTTCAGGACGTTGTCCTTCTGGGACACGTGTGCCCACCAGATCTTGGTGGCGAGCGTGATCACCGCGTAGGTCCTGTCCGTGTCGGGATCCCACAGGGCGTAGTAGCCCTCGTCCGTGTACAGGACGTTGACAGGTGTGGACTGAGTCGGTGCGGTGGAGCGGGCACCACCCTTGCCGCCGTACAGGATGCGGGTGTTGTGGCTGCTGGCTTTTACCCCGGGGACGTCGCTGAGCTTGGTCATCGACCATTTCCCGGGTTCCGGCTCCGGGGTGCGCTCCACGGATCCCGTGTCGGGGAAGAGGGTGGTCCAGGTGTTGCGCTCGCTGGGGTCGGTGCCCTTCGCGCCGACGCACAGCCGGAGTCCCTGGGCCGGCGATCCGTTTCGTCGCGCGTTGACGAGCTTCGGTTCGGCGAGGAGGTAGCCGGTGCGGGTGATCTCATAGCCACGGGTGTCGGAGCCGGTGGCGGTGATGTGGTCACCGGCCGAGAAGCCGTCGAACATCTTCTGGAGTTCGGCCTTCATGCGTGCGTTCCTTCGTCTGGGGGTCAGGGCAAGTTCGTACTCGGGGATGTCTTCGAGGACGGTGAGTTGCGGAGCGTGCAGGTTGCCAGCGCATACTGCGCAATCGCAGTTGTGGCAGCAGTGGATGCAGCCGGTGTCATCGCAGAATGGGTCGGGACCGTGGTAGTGGCCGGGACCGGGTTCTTCGCAGCCCCAGCTACGGCAGGACCGGTCCCCCGACTTCGGGAAGATGCGGTGCTCACGGGTCGGTCCGTGGGCGAGCGGCATGCCAGGACAGGCGAACGTTGAGCGACGGGCGGCGGCTTCGGTGAGCCAGGCCGCGCGGCACGCGGTGCACTGGTACCAGCCCTCCGGGCGGAGGCATGTGGAGTGGCTCACGGTCAGTCGCCCTTCAGTCCGTCGCCAGCGGGAAGCGGCAGTAGGGATCGAGAATCAGTTCGCCGTCTGTCAGGTAGCTCGCGAGGTCAGGGCCTTGAGTCGCAAGGCCGCCGAGGCCGTGACCACGCAGGACGTCCGTACCGATGACGTAGTGAGGTCGGACGATCAGCTCACCCACGATCAGTTGGTGGGTGCGATCGCTGCCGTAGCGAAGCGGATGCACCGGGCGGTCGACGCGACTGGCTCCGACGAAGGACACCGTGCCGTCGGCGGCAGTCTGCACATACATCCAGGCAGGTACGTGACGAGCATGAGGGTCCTGCTGGAGGCTGGCCAGAACGTCTGGGTCAGGGTGGAAGCCGGGCATCGGGGATTCCTGTTCGTCGGAGGCGAGGTGACCGTTCGGTGATCGCCGAACTGCAGGCATCTAGGTCGTGTTGTGTGATCCAGGGCCTGGAGCGACGGACCCGGGATCGCATGGGGCGGTCTCCGAGTCCACGGCCGGATCAGCTCTGCTGATCCCCGCCCTCCGCAGGCGGAGCGAGAGCAGCGCCCCGGCCCGGCATCCGGCCCTCCAGCGTGACGAGACGCGCACCGAGGCGTGGCGGGAAGCGGGAGCCACGGAGATTTCCGGGGACGCGCCGCATACAGCTGGCGCACTCGGAGGCGAACCGCTCACGGGGCAGCTATCGGCCCCGAGGCAGGACACCAGGCTGCGCTTGCAGCCGGTCGAGATGCAGTCGAGCAAGATGTCGGAGGTCTCGCCTGCGGCGGCTCCCGACGGGGCATCGACGCGTTCGAGTCCCGACATCTGGACCAACCCCGGGCTTCGCCCGCCTCCTCAAGGGGTGGCTACCGAGGAGGACGTAGTGCACATCCCAACGATCGTTGTATCCGGGGGCGGCCCAGACCCTGCAGACTCGGGTTCAGCAGGTTGGTCAGGACTGAGCCAGAACCTCAGCAAGGTCGATCTTCCGGCCGCGGGCGATCTCGGCGGCGGGGACATCGATGCGGAAACCGCCGACCGGGTAGCTCGGGTGGTCGGAGAACACCACGGCGCACATCCAGGAGCCGGAGTGGCGCTTGCGCGGCAGCGGCTCCTCGTCGACGCCCTCGGGCAGAGGGTCCTTCCGGAACTCGATCGGCACCACGATCACGTGGAATGACCGATCAGTGCGCGGCGGCTCCCAGGGGAGCTCGACGAGCAGGTCTTTGGGCCACTCAGTGATGGTCTCGGGCAGGGTGGACAGGTAGTGGTTCAGCGAGCCCTCGGGGGCCCGGGCCAGCCGGGCCTGCTCCTGATCTGCAGTCTCGACGAGGCCGATCTTTTCGAAGAATCCCATAGCGGTCAGTACTCCTTGGTCAGTGGCTGCTGCTCGGCCGGAACGGCCGGCGTGCCTTCGAGGTAAACGAGTTCATAGAGTTCGCAGCGCACGCCGTAGATGCCTGCGGCCTCCAGGGCGGCAAGATCCTGGCAAACGAGGTCGTCCGGCTTCGTCAGCCAGTGGACAAACACCCCGGTGTCGTCATGGCCCTGCCGCGAATGACGGACGACGATGCCGACGATGCCGGGGCGCGCGTCGAACATATGACCGATCCATCCGCTGGGCTCGGCGAGGAGGACGTACGCGCCGACGCCGGGCCGTTTGATTCCGCCGTCGTGATTTCTGTTCGTCTGCTCCAGCCCGGTGACCTCTGACAGGACGACGGCGAGTCCAATCATCGCGAGGCCGACGAGGCCGGCGACGGCGGCCAGGAAGCCAGGAGTGATCTCAAGTGCGGTCATCGGTTCTCTTCTGCTTCTCTCGGTGATTCAGACCTGTGCGAGGACATGTGTGTGGGTGGGGCTCAGGCGGTGCTGGCTGAGTTGGTTGAGCGGTGCAGGAGCACCGGGCGCGAGCCGGGGCGGAAAACGCCGTGCTCAGCGCCCCGACCCACCCGTCAGCGAGCAGCGGGCGGGCTTTCTTGCTGCCGAACAGCAGATGGCGTCCTGTGCAGCGGTAGCAGACATCGGGCGTCTTCGAGATATGCCCTTGGCCGTCTCAACGAAGGCCGGCGTGAGCGTGTCGCCATGTGCGTGGTCTTCTTCGAGACCGCAGCGGGATTGAGGGAGCTGTCAGCGCGTTTCGCAGTAGCCGCATTCGGAGCACGTGTGCGTGACGTCCTTGCGGGCGTCGACGTCGTAGTCGTTCGATTCCATGTCGCCGTTGTTGCAGTTCGGGCAGTACATGACTCGGCTCCAGACGTGATGATGATGTTCTTCAACGTCAGATCCGGACCAGCTCCGCTGGTCCCTGCGCCCCCCGCTTCACAGGACGACCGGCGCGAGCCAGGAGGAAGAGAAAACACAGCACCCCGGCGCAGCTGCTGCCCGAGGGCACAGCGCACACCGGGGTGCTGTGGAAGCCGGAGCCGCGGAGGTCTCCAGGGATGCGTTTCATGGTGGTCTGTCCCCTGTCGACCGGTTCAGTAGCGCTGGTTGTGAAATCGGCTCAGCCGAACGGCAGCTCCTCGTCCCGCACGGCGCTGGCGTGCGCGACGGCCGGAGCGGCAACAGCGACGGGCGCAGACTGTTCCTGCCTGATGGCCTGGTTCTGCGCCTCGGCGCTCTGCACGCGCTCGTTCAGGCGTGCCTGGGTCACCGAGCGCGGCTCGAGGTAGGAGACGCCCTCGGAGATCACCTTGAGGTCGAAGACCTCCTCGCCGTTCTTGGTGTAACGGTCCATACGGAGCGTGTAGCCGACGACGACGAGGTCACCCTTGTGGATGTGCGAGTACGGCCCCATACCCTGGGTCTGCGCACGGATGAAGGCTTCGACGGGTACGGCGTCCGAGTCGCGCTGATTCTGCGCGTTGGTGTAGCCGCGGTCGACGAAGAGCGTGAAGAGGACCTTCTTGGACCCGTCCTTGTTCACGAAGAACTTGGGGTCGTTCGCGAGGCGGCCGATGATGGTTCCGTTGTTGCGGGGGTTCGACATGAGTTCTTCTCCTCGAGCACAGCACAGCGCACGGTCGACGTCGTCGATCCGCGCGCAGTTTGGGTGGGTTGAGCTGAGATTCAGTTGCCTGTCATGCCAGCATCCGGATCAGCTCCGCTGATCGAATGCTCTGCTATTCCGAGTCCCGAGTCGGCTTCGCCGATCAGACTCGCTTTCCCCCTCGATCGTGGTGCCGGCGGGCGCGACCGCCGACGGGCTGCCGCTCGCGATCCAGATCATCGGCCCGTACCTGTCGGACCGGTCGCTGATCGACGTGGCCGGGCGCCTGGCCAGCATGCTTCCCACTCCGCCGTCGGCCACCGCTCTCACGCGGTAGTCGGTGAAGGCAATACAGGACAGGGGGAGTTGGAGAGCGACCCTCAAGCCGCCGGCCACCTGATCGGGTGAACATGCCGCTCGGGTTCGGCCACCAGTGCTACGGTATTTTCCCCCGCACGTGCAGAGGCAGGTTCTCCTCCTACGGGTTGTCCCCTGGGACAAAAGCTCGCTCAGTAGTACGAGCGAAATGCTCCTCGCGCCCGCGGGGATGTTCCCGGGGAATGGGTGCTGCCCCCGCTCGTCACAATCTGCTCCCCGCGCCTGCGGGGATGTTCCCGACCGGCTGACCAAGTACGTCGCGGACGGCGAGTGGTGCCCACGCACCTCTACCTGCTCTGCATCCCAGACCCCAGGTACCCCCTCACCCGCCCTGCTGAGGCGTGAGAGGAGATGGACGTGGGTGATGGCCTGTCCGTGGTTGGGCGCTCCCTGTACGAGGCGGGCACGCTCAAGAACACGAAGCGAACGGGCTGGAGAGCAGGAGCTGGCCTCGGCCACTACCGGCTCACGCAGTGGCGGCTGGCTCCTCCGCTTGTGCAGGGAGGAGCCGCTTTACCCATGTGGTCGGCTCTCGTGTCGCGGTCGACATGTCGCGCAGGGACGTCTGACGCCGAGCCAGAGACGTCACTGCCTCACGTAAGGCTGCTTCGTACGCCTCCCTGGCGGCCCGCAGCTTGTCCAGCTCGGGTGCCGTCGGAATGAGGACGACTTCGGCCGTCACACCGGCCAGTGCAAGCCCCTGCTCGGTGTTCTCAGCTGCGGCCTTCAGCGTCCTGCCGTGACCGTAGACGCCGTACGTGGCCACATGTACCGTCCACCTCCGGTCGCGCCGATGGGCCTGGCACTCGATGGTCTCGCTCACCGCGCACTCTCCAAGTCAGCGACTAACTGCTGCACGATTGTGGCCGGGGTGGGGATGGGCAGCACTATCTGCTGGTGCCCGATCCGATAAAGGGAGTGTGTTCCGCTGCTGCTCACCAGGGTGATCGTGAGCCCCAGCCGGCGGGCCGCCGCACGGATACGCAGCAGCGGGCCGTGCCCCTCTGAATCTGCGCGCAGTCCGGCGGTGACCTCCTGGGCGGTCTTCCATTCCTCCAGGCTGACCACCGGTTCGTGGACAACGGTCGGCGACCACACCCACTCGGAGATCGGATTCAGTCGGGAGTACCCCGCCCGCCCGGTGCGGCTCGCCTTGCGGTTGTAGACCTGGTAGCCCGCAAGCTTCGGGTTCGCGATCAGCCCCTCGACCCGGTTGTGGGTCCATCGATCTTCGACCGGGTACTGCTCGGGGTCAGCGGCGAGGAGCTCGATGATGTCCCTGGACTTCAGGTGCTCCTCCCGCCGGAGCCGGCACAGCTCCCGAGCCGTGGCGAACCGGCGCTCGTCGGGGTGAGGGACGAGCTTCTTCTTCGGTCGGTCCATCCCGAACCGTCCTTTGTCCCGCACGGGTGCGTCCTCGTCGATCACGGCAATGTACGGGTATGGCGGGTAGCCGTGGTTCCATCCCTGGACGGCGTGTTGGATCTGACCGCCCATGGACATCTCCATCAGCGCCACCCGGTAGAGCTCGGCGTCGACCTGGGCGCCCCGACGGCTGCGCAGCTGGCCGGACGCGGTGCCGCCGATGGGCTCGTTGGCGTATACGACCTCCACCCCGAGCTGCTCCAGGTCGTGCTCCACGATGAGGCTCGCCAGCATGATGCGTGCCACGCGGTCGGACCGTTCCGCCACGACGTGGGTGACGCCGAGCATCTCGGCCCGGTCGAGCAGGTCCTGGAGCCCGCCGTCGCGAGGCACGGACACGTTCAGGGCGTCGTACATTTCCTGCGGGCCGAGCCCGCGGAGCTCCGGAGGCAGCATTCCGGACTCGACGTCCCAGAAATACGCGATGAACTTTTCGTCGGGTAGGAGGCGTTCGGAGGCAAGGGCTACCTGTCGCGGTATCGAGCTGGCGGGATTCTGGTTGTCCTTGGTCGAGACACGGCCGACGAAGACTGATCTGCGCGGACGTGACTCCTTTTGCTGATAGTTCGGCAGGTCGGACAGGTCGATGGGAGGCTTGAAGTGTGAGGACATGGCGTTCCTTGGGGGCGGGCCCGGCCCGACGGCGAGCGCAGGGCGGGCGCTCTGACGCGTCGGGTGGGCTCAGGGGCAGGTCAGCGGGCGGAGTGCTCTTCGTGCCGGGCGGCAGCTTCCTTCCACAGCGCCGCGCGGAAGTCGGCGCCGAGGCGGGTGAGCTTGCACAAGTGCCGTTGTTCACCCATCCCGCCGGTGAGCGACGCCAGCAGGTGCGGGACGGAAGTGCGCAGCAGCTCGGCGTACTCCTGGCCGCCGAAGAAGATCACGTCAGCGTCGAACAGGCCGTACCCGGCGGTGTGCCCACCCATCCGTTCCGCGGTGATCGCCCTCTCGTCGCCGAGGGTCACGTCGTACGGGTGCAGGGGGCGGTCGAGCAGGACGAGCCCGTGGAGAGCGGACGCTATGAGGATCAAGTCGGGGGCGGTCAGGGCTTCGGCCGCGAGCCGGAGCGAGCGGTGGTACTTCCCGGTGCAGAGCTCTCCTGCGGGCCACCCGTGCAGCTGTCCCTCGGGGATCGGCTTCTTCTTGGATCCGCACGCGAAGGCTCGCGGGTTCCAGGAAACCTGTGCACCAGGGGACGGGATCCCGTACACCGGCCCCCGAATCACAGGGCCACGCGTACGGGTTGACGGCAGCAGTTCAGACATCACCAGGGCATTCGAGGAAGCGTGCCGACGGCCCTCCACGCACGTGCCGTCCTGGATCTCATCCAGCGTGGAGCCGGTGGAGTTGTCCGCGTCGCCGACCCGAGGTAGGCAGCGGTGGCGGTCGGCAATGAGCACGGGGCGATGGTCCTCCATCGCCGCTGAGGTCAACCGGGTATGTAGGGCAGGGCGGGCGGTTCGAGATCGGTGCGAGGCACCACGGCCTCGGGCCACGCAGTCGGCGAGAGGATGGCCGAGCCGGGTTCATGAGGCGGCATGGGGCCGTCGTCCGGGTTGGGTGCGTCCGGGCACTCCCGACCGCCGAACGCGTCTACCCACGCCGTGTCGGGAGCGTCTTGACTCAACGTGTGGTCGCCGTGCTTGCAGCGGGCGGCCCGCTTCGGGTATCCGGGAATGGTCATTGCGGCTTCTCCTTGATGGCATGCAATCTGTCGGATCGTGTCGGCGGTAGCTAGTCGGTGACGCGGTAGGGGTGGCCTACCTGCGGCTCGTCCCCGTCGGCGTGGACGTTGTGCGGCCACCGGCACGCGACGGTTTCGGTGTGTACTCCGGGGTGTTCCTCACAGCGGACCCGGTTGTTCGGGGTGACCTCGGGAAGTGGGACCGGGATGACCACGATCTGCACGGATCCGAGTTCGGCTTCGTGGTTCGCGTGCTGCTCCAGGGCGGCGGAGAGTGCGGTGCCGTGGATGTTGAGGGTCTGGGTCTCCCCATCGTGGTGGGTGACGAGGGCGGTGTCCTCGTAGCTGATCCAGCCGGAGTCGTCCGTGGTGGCCTCGACCGTGACGGAGGTGACGGCCTTGCCCGTGGACTCGCGGTGCTGGAGGGCTTCAACGGCCGCTGATGTGAGCTTGCTGGTTTCCATGTTCAGTTCTCCTGTCTTGCAGTCAGGCGATGCGCTCAACGTGAGCGAAGGTCACGGTCTCGGCTGCGTCGCGGTCGAAGCCGCGTTCCCCGGAGTGGTGGATGAACTGGTACGTCCCGGGGGTGTACGTCCACGACGTCGATCCAGCCGAGCTTGGCGGGGTCGCCGCCCTTCGCTTTCCAGTGCTCGAGGTCGACGATGGAGTAGGCCCACAGGTCGGTGCAGATGTTCGCCAAACAGGCGCTCTCGGGGAGCGACGGCTTGTCGTCATCGTCGTAGCACGGACTGGCGATGATGTAGCTGTCCGGACAGGTGCGGTACAGGCCGGGGCAGCTATTGCCCACCGGGCCGTACGCACAGCCGACCGCAGCCATGGCCTCGACCGCCTGGGCCTGGCCAAGAGTTGAGTTGTAGTCGGCGATGGCGTTGTCGTCCCAGTTGAAGGCTGGCCGCAGATCGTCGGTGACCAGAAGCTTCCCGGACGGCACGTCGATGGTGATCTTGGTGGTAATGCCGTCCGGATAGGGGCAAGGTTCCTGCACGTGGACGGCGCTATCGGTGACCCGGAAGACCGGTCGGCGGTCGCAGACGGCGCAGCGGTACGCGGCGCCCGAAACGTACGGCTCCCGGCCGTCGAACCGGAGCACATCCACCTCGGCCTTGCGTGAGATCAGATGCCCGTTGGCCTGCAAGGGCAGTCGCTCGATAGTCATCGGCGTAACGCTCCTCAAGTCGTTGTCCACCTCGGGAGAGGGCGAGGTGGAGTGGTTGACTGCCGAAAGGCCCGGAAGACGTTCCGCAGGACGATGTGGATCGAGCGGGCCGGCGTTCCTATGCGGGTGGCGATCGGCGACGGTCGTGTTGGAGCCGGGCACGCGCATAGCCCACGGACCGGAGCCGGCGTCATCCGGGCCTCACAAATGGCTGAGCCTCGCCCATCGGGCAGGCAGCTTGCCGTAGCTGCGTCATCCCTCGGCTGCATCAGCACCATGCGGTAGAGCTGGTCGGCCCTTTCCAGGTACGCGATGTCGTAGTCGCCCTCGATCTCGGTCTCGCCACGGCGGCGTTCGATCTCCAGGACGAAGGATTCCCGCAGCCGCTCGCGGGCGCGCTGCGGCAACGGCAATTGCTGCCGGGACGGTGCGTTGAGGCGCAGCGTTCGGCGCGGGCGGGCGGGCGATGACGGTCAACGCTCTCTGGCCGGGTATGCAGTGCTCGACCAGACTGGCAGCCAGGGACGAGTGCACGGTGATCCCTTCAAGGACGCCCGGCCAGACCGTCCTGGCCGGGCGATGAGCAGGGGCCAGGAAGGAGAGGGCAGACGGGTGGCGGTACGCCGAGGTCCAGGTGCGGCGGACGGTGGTTCCTTCCGTGCTGTGAGTGTCCGAGCTGTCGTGCGACAGCTCCTACTGGACGTCGACGTTCGGATCGACAAGGGCGACCGGACGAGGCAGCAGCGGCAAGGGGTCGGTGTCTCGTCCGCCGTTCCTGATGCGACCCGAGATTCTGGGTGCGAACACCCTCATCAGCACGTCCTGCAATCATCCAACGTGACGACATAGCGAGTCAGTTGGGGCCATTGCATGGAGACCAAGCCCGTTCCGAGTGTTGGGTCAAAAGACGGGGGTTCCCACGAGGAACATCCCGAGGCACTCGGGGGCGAGGGTCCTCACAGCGTCATTCTTACTTCGTAGGCCGTTGATCCGAAGGGGCCGACGGTGAGCTCATGCAAGGACTGCACCAGACCCGCCTGCTCGAGGCGAGCGGTGAGGCCGGCGTGCTCGGACCAGTCCTTGATGAACACGTTTCCGGGCTTGGGAGTGAAGCCGTAGGACTCCAGGTTCATCGAGAGGTGCTCGGGCCCCTCGTCGGTTTCGAGCACGAGCGACCGGTTCTCATCGTCGTGGTGGAGTGTTCCGGTCAGCTCGATGGAGCCGAAGCTGACGGTGACGCTGTGCTTTTCGGTGATCGTGGACTCAGTCATGGCGATCTCGCTCTTCTTGTGGTGGATGGTGGTGACTCCCGAGCTCGTCGTGGCTTCTCACGCCGGACGCAACAGGTACGAGCGAATGGGTGGTGGGCCTGGAGCTGACGGAGAGTCAGTGGAGTGCAGGGCCATAGCTCTGCCGACCTACTTTCATGTCCGCTGTGCCGATCCGGATCAGTCGTCAGCGCGCTCCGGTTCGTGATGCATCGTGAACAGAGCATTGACCTCAGAAGCCGTGACTCTCGTGGTCGTAGGGTTCGTCCGGCTGGTGGGCCCTGATGCGCGCGGCGGATCTACGCACGCCGGACTTCCGGCGCCGTGCGCCCCGGGCCGGAGGCCGGGTCCGGACTTTGATCTCGTGGGCGAGCCAGAGAATGCACAGACCGATGGCCAGGACCAGGACGAGCAGCGCCCAGGTCTGTAACGGTGTCATGGAAGGCATGGGGAAAATCCTTTCGGCGATTGGAGTGCGGTCGTCGGCTCAGCAGCGCTGGGCGAGCAGGTGGCCGCAGGTGAGGGAGGTGACCTCGTACGGCGGGCACTGGCTCCAGCGTGCGTCCCAGTCCTCGGGAGGAAGTGCGGGCCCGACGGTGCGATTGACGACTTCGCGGGGCATGCCCGGTTCGCACACCTCGTCGTAGGAGCAGAAGTTGCACCACTCCATTTCAGGCAGCTGCGGGGCGACGTCGGACAGTGCCTGCTCGGCGGCTACGCCGACCACCCCCGAGTCGGCCGAGAGGTGGCCGGTGATCAGTGCGGCTATGAGGGTCATAGGAGGTCCTCGGTTCAGTCGTGGTGGGATGCGCGGTTGGCGCACCGCGTGAACAGTGAGCACCCCGGTCACCGCAGCGACTAGGGTGCTCGGAGGGGTAGAACGCGCAGGTCAGAGCCACCCTTCGCTGCCGACAGGTTCAACCTTGCCGTATTGGGCTGGATCAGCATCTTCCAGCGCTTCTGTCCGTCGGCGTTTGACTCTCTCCCTGAGCGCATCGACACCTACCTGGTGAGCTGGATCCGCCAGAGGTGCAAGCGGCTCGCGGTGAAGAGGAAGGCCCTCGCCAAACTGCAGGAGATCGTCCAGCCCTACCCGCGCATGAAGTGGCACGGAGATGGGCCGGGCTGTACAGGGCTTCGCTGCGCGTGGCCTGAAGGAGGCGTGGCATCGGGCCCACCTCCGGGATGGATGGGCCATGTGGTGGCCCGGTCAGGGCCAGGGCCCACAACCGTGACAGCACTCCTGGGCAAGACGGGAGCCCGGGGGGCTCTGTGTCGAGCGGGGCTGGTAGCGGGCGGCGCGTTGGTGGGTGGCGGAGGAGGGCAACGCGCCGCCCTGTCCCTGGTGCGGGGCTCGGCGTTCGTGTTCAGACGGGTCGGATCTCGATGTCGTAGGCGCCGCCGTCGGCCAGCTCTCGCCGCCTGGCTTCGGCCTCGGAGGCTGTGTACGTCTGGGAGCTTTCGAACTCGTTGCGCTCGCTGCAGTCGTCGAACGTCCATGCCACGGTGAAGCGGCCGGTCAACGATGTGTTCGTCAGGTGCTTTTTGTACGTACGACGGAAGCGGTTGAGGTACAGGGTTGTGGCCTTGCTGCCCTCGGCCGCGTTCACCTGGAGGACGAACTCTGCGCCCTCGATCGTCTTGATGGTCATGCCGGGCAGTCGAAAGCGGTTGAGCCGCTTGCGCCACACGGCATTTTCCAAGGCGTTGCGCAGCTGGGCGATGTGCTTCGCCTGTGAGCCGTCAGGCGTCGTGAGACGCATCAGCGCTTCGTACTGGCCCGGTGTCACTTCGATGTCGATCACCTGCGAATCGTCCACGATTGCTCTCCTGTGAGAAGGGTCGGTGTGCTGCCTCAAAGGAAGGCTGCACCGGGGAGCTGGGAACGGTGATACGGCCCGCAGTCAGGGCTCCGGCCTGGCTCCAGGGCCTGCAGACGCGGGCCGGGTGGGACCGAAGCTGTGGACCACAGGGGGGCAGGACACTCAACCGGGTGTGCCGTGTTGACGGGCACGCGAGGAGCAGCGATACGAACGTCGGCCCGCCCCTGTGCAGGGCGGACCGACGGACACATAGGGCGCGAGGCGGGGCAGGGTTCCGTCCTGTTGGTTACGGGCGGTTCGGTGGGCATCCTGCGTCGGTGCAGCGGCCGTTGATCAGATGGCCGTCGCATCCCTGCCGGTGACAGGACTCGACCGGCTCTACTCCGTCGACCCGGTACAGCTCGGGCGTGGCGTCTTCAAGGGACAGGTCATCGAGGTTGTGGCCGCCGGCCGTAGTGAAGTCGACGGCGAACTCCTCTCCGTTGACCTTGTTGAAGGCGGTGCGCGCTGCCTGCTGGTTCGCCGCCTTGACCGTGACCAGAACGGAAGCGGTCGCGAGGAACGTGAAATCGCGGACACCGGGCATGGGGTTGAGGTCGGTCGTCACCGGGTGATTCCGTGCGGCGCTCTGACGCACAGGAGGCGCAGACGCAACGGCCCGTCCCTGGTGGTGTCGGGGACGGGCTGCCGGCTGCTCGTCGACGTCTTCCGTGGCGACGGTGTAGGTGGTGCGCCTCGTGGTCCGGTCGACGGCGACGGACCGGTTGTTCCACGGGTCGGTGAGAAGGAGACCGAGGTCTTCCCGGAGACAGTTGTCGAGGACGAGAGACACAGGCTGTCCGTCGACGGTGTGGCAGCAGACGATGGTGTCGTCGCCGGCTTCTCGCGGGATGGTGACGGCATTGTCCCAGCGGACGATCAGAGGTTCACCGTTCCCGCTGCCGGTCTCGGCGCCGGGTGGGTCGACCATGATCCCTCCGAGGGCCTCGCGCTGATCCTCGTCGAGAATGAGCCGGTACGGTGCACCGGTTTCGTCGGTCAGATCAACGCTCATCTCCCGTGTGGACATGAGGAAGGCAGTGAATCTGGTCCACGTGAGGTGGGTGGGCTTGAGCATGAGTTCCATCCCGGGGTTGAGTACCCTCCAGCCGGTGGGCCGGTCGGGGGCTGCTTCGCGAAGAGGCGGGGGGGAGGAATGACCGTGCGCGGTGTGTGGTTTAGCCCGGCAGCACTGGTGAGGCGTCGCGGCCGGGCACCGGATGCGCAGGGCAGGCGCTGTGGAAACCGCTCGGCCGTATGTGCGCACGGTTGTCTCCTCGTTTTCTGGGGCGACCAGGGCGGCGACGTTCTTGCCTTCGCTTCCCGTACGGATTCGTGTGTGATCCTCCGTGACCACGGGCTGCAAAGCTCTCCCGCTGCGTGGATCCCCGCGTGTGCCTGTGATTGGCTGCTCCGCTGGGCTCTCTCGTCCGGCACGACACGAGACAGAACTCCCTCCTCGCACCCGAGGCGGTGATCTCTGTCAAAGAAACCCCGGAGTCGGCTCCGCCGACTCGGCGCCTCTCGTCTCTCAGAACTGCGCGAAGTGACGCGCGACGGTCATGATGCCGCGCCACGAGGCGTCTGCGGCCCCGCCCTCCTCGGTGCTCCGGATCCAGTCCGTCAGGACTTCCTCCCACCCGGCGGGGCGCCTGTGGCCGTAGCCGCAACGCGCGACGCGTCGCAGAGTCCTCCGGATCAACTCCGTTGATCCCCAGGTGCCGGCCAGACGAACGTGCACCCTGCGCACCCGCCCCGCTCGGCGCGCCTTCTGCGCCCTCTGCCTCGTGGCATCGCCAGGCCTACTGCATCGGCATTTCGACTCGCCACAAGCTCTTACTTGAGAGGCATTCAGATAAAGTACTCGTAGAGATCAGTTGATTCAATATGACTGGACAACGGCAGCGTTCCGGACAGGAGAGATGAGAGCGATGAAGACCTGGAGGACGAGGAAGGCCGCGCTCTTCACCGCAGCGTTCGCCGCAGCCACTGGCGTCCTGCTCGTCGGCTGCTCCGGCGGCGACGGCGGTGCCGTGCAGGCGACACCGCCTGCACCGACCGAGAGCACCGCCAAGGTCGCCGACAAGCCCCTCGGCGAGGCTTTGGAAAGGCTCGCCTTCCAGGGCGCCCGGAGTTCGAGCAAGGACAGTGGGGCCTGTCTGGCCGCCGCCGCACGGAAGGCGGGGATGTCGGACAAGACGCTGGCCTACATCGTCAAGACCAACAGCGACGACGCGGGTGCAGCCATCGATGGCCTGAGCAAGGTGAGCAATGGTGACGCCGCACTTCTGGTCTCGCGATCGCTGCGTGAGGACTTCGATGCGTGTGTCGATTGGGCTGTACTCCCGGACGGCGGCGGGGCGCAGGACTACCAGCCCCCGAAGGCTGCCGCGAAGCCAGCGGTCGGCAGGCCGGATCTGAGGCCGGCCTTCGCGATCCGCGCGGACCAGCCGGTCAACTGGCCCACGGAGCTCACCAAGGGCCTGGTCTCGATGTTCTCGTCCTACGCCCGGGACGAGAGCCAGAAGAAGACCTACGCGGCCGGAGGCGTGTGTCTCTCGCGCCTGGCGTACGACGCGGGCTTCAGTCAGGAGGCGCTGCACTTCCTCGCCGGCGGCGCGCCCATCGGCACCGGGTCGATCGCCGAACACCTGCCCATCACCAAGGACAAGACGATCTGGCGGTCGCCGGAGTTCACCCAGGGGCTCGTCGATTGCACGACGAATGCGACGCCGGCAGCCTGAGCGGACGCCACCAGACAAACAGGAACCCGGTGCGGGGCGCACCGGGCTCCTGTTCTTTCACCATCGCACAACCGCAGCGGGCAACCCCGCCCGAAGGGGAGTGTCGACCAGGGCCACCCACTGCGGCGACACGCAGTCAGTCACGACTGCGATGCGAGTGCGACCTTATAGGAGATCGAGTGACAGATCAATGAGTACGACATTCACCCCGCCTATCACTCGCATTGAATGGCCTGCCTGATGGCATTGGTGATATGACTTCATAGATCAACCGCATGAACCATGGAGAGGTCGCGCATGACCGTCACACAGGAGTCGGAGAAGGCGAAGTGGCCCGTGCGCGGTGCGAAGAAGAAGCCGCCGGGCGCGACCCAGAACGGGGGCGATCGCCGCCCGGGCATGTTCGTCCGGCTGGACCCGGACGACAAGCAGCGTGCGAAGTACTGGGCCGATAGACGCGGATTCTCCTCGGTGAACGAGTACGTGGCCGAGGCGGTGATCGAGAAGATCCGGCGCGAGAACCTCGACTACGACCTGCCGACGCTGGAGATCGCGCGGCTCAACGAGCTGGTCGATCAGGTCAAGGCGCTTTCGACGAACAATGCGAACCTCGAGCGCGTGGTGACCCAGGGTTTCGACTCCCTCATCGGGCTCACGCGTGGCGACAACTACCTGCTTGACGATGAAGACGGGGAGCTCTCGTGAGCCAGGACTTCGCAGAAATACTGGAGGCGGTCACGCCAACCGCCGAGGTGATGGACGTGGACACGTCCTTCCTGGACACCTTCCGGCGCAGCGGGAGCCAGGACCTCAAGCGCCTCCGGGCCCAGGAGCATGAAGCGCAGGCAGTGCGACCGCGGTCTGATACAGCAGCACCCGAGCCGGAGTCGCAGGTTGACGAGGCCGGCGAAGTCGGCAATCGACCCGGCGCTGCAGGTTCGCAGGCCGTGCGTGACGTGGAGGCTGGATCAGATCGCCTGGGCCTGGAGCCGGACCACGAGCCTGATGCAGGGGGTTCAGAGCGGGCCGGCGGATCCAGTCAGCGAGGCGGTACCGACGGCGGACAGAGCACGGCGGACGGGATACTTCCGGGCAGCGCGCCCACGGCTGACGACGTTCCGGTTCCAGAGGCCTACACGGACGTCGAGGAGGCTACTGCAGCCGGGGCCGTTGCTCATGACGCCGTCTGCGCACCGGACAGGCCCGAGCACGAGACGCCCGGTTCGCTTCAGCTCACCGACCACCAGGAGACCGTGCAGAGCGCGGCCTCGAAGGGCGGCTCGAACGACACGCCCGACACAGTCGCCACGCTCCCTCAGTCGGGCTTCCGGCTTTCCGGAGTGAAGAGCCAGCCGCACATCAAGGCACTGCCCGAGAGCATCATGAGTGTGCTGCGGGAGCAGCTGCGGGCCGCCGCGGTCCGCGAACTGGGCGTGAGCGACAGCGCCGCGCGCGCATTCAGCCAGCGGCTGAGCCAGGGCACGCTGGTGACGGCGTTCCTGCTGGCGCAGCTCGACCTGCGCATTGATGCAGACCCGGCTACCGAACGCGCCGTCGCACTGTTCCGCTCCCGCGATCCGCTGCTCGGCAGCGTGGCGGCGCGACTGGAAGGCATCGAGGTCGCCGAACGCGAGCGGGACGGGCTGCTGCACGAGCTGCGCGACGAGCTGGCCGAGGTGCGCCGGACCAGTGCTGTGATCGAGCAGGCGCTGGCCTACTCCATCGCCGATCGCACAGAGAACTTCCTGCGGGGTTCGCACAACATTCACGACGCGCCGATCACGCACAGGGAGGCGATCTACCTCCGGGACAAGGCGCGCGAGGAGACCAGAAAGCAGACTCAGCTCGAACGCGAGCGGGAGGGGCGGCCGACTCGATGAGCACGACGCGCGGGGAGAGGCTCTTCTCCGAGCGCCAGCGCTGCAAGAAGTGCGGCCGGGGCCTGGGACTCCGCCCCCAGGCCCCGGTGCTGTTCGGGCTCTACTGCACACCGCAGCGTGCGGGGATCGCCAACCCGGCGACCAAACCCGAGGACGCTCCTCGCGAATGCACCACGATGCGCAACGGCAGAAGGTGTTCAAGCGGGTCTACCGCAGCGTGGGCGAGATCCCCGACCGGCTCCGCGAGGACCCGTCGAGGAGCTGGTACACCTGCGCATCGGGCCATTTCCACATCGGGCACACGCGCATGGGTGAGCGCGAGAAGTTCCGGATGTTCGAGGATCTCGCCGTGGACCTGTCGGATCTGCTGGTCAAGCTCCGGGGCCAGGCCAGGCCAGGCCACGCGCAAGCAGGCCGCGGAGGTGGCCGGCGTGCGGCCCATCCGTCTGAAGGAGCTGGAGGAAGGTGTGGAGCATCCGGAGGGGCTTGAGACGCTCGGCAAGGTACTGAAGGTCTATCGGGTGCGGCTCGGCGTGGCGCTGCAGGCAGGGCGGTGAGCCACATCGAGTGCCGTTGACGGCGCGTGCCGTCGGTGCCGGGAACGGTGCTGGGCACGAGCAGACAGGAACACTACCACCATTCGACTCTCATTTGACTCGCCTTTCGAAGTAGACTCGAATTCTCCTATGAGTCAGCGGCGAGAAGGAGTCGACATGGTTGCGATCGTGGTCGCAGAGAAGCCGAGCGCAGCGCGGAACATGGCCAGCGCACTCGGCGGCTCGAAGGGCAGCTACAAGGGCACGGCCTATGAGGTCACGAACTTGCGTGGCCACCTCTACGAGTTCGCCCAGCCGCACGCGATGGTGGACTCCTCGCTCGCGGACCGCTATCAGAACTGGGACCTGGGAAACCTGCCGTGGAACCCGCAGGACCTCTCGTGGAAGCGCGAGCCGCAGAAGAACGTCGCTGACGTCATCAAGAACCTGCGTGCCGCGCTCGGCCGCGGGGACGAGATCGTCATCGCCACGGATCTTGATCCCTCCGGCGAGGGCGATCTGCTCTTCTGGGAGGCGGTCGATGAACTCGGCTTCCATGGCAAGCAGTTCAGCCGCATGGAGTTCACCGATGAGTCGAAGGCCTCGATCCAGAAGGCTTTCGAGCAGCGCCGGCCGGTGAAGTCCATGCAGGACGAGGGCGACTACCGCAAGGCGATGTACCGCTCGCAGTGGGACTTCCTGTCTATGCAGTTCACACGTATCGCCACGGCGATGGGCCGCCAGTCCGGCCTGACTCTCGTGCTGCGCCAGGGCCGGCTGAAGTCGGCAATGGTCTCTCTCGTCGGCGACCAGCAGAAGGCCTATGCGGGCTACGTCAAGAAGCCGTTCTTCCAGAGCAGGTTCCGTGACGAGAACGACGTGATGTACACGAACCCAAAGGAGCCGCGGTTCGACCAGCAGACCCAGGTGCCGCAGCAGTACGGCCCCTCCCCTGTCGTCCTGGACGGCAAGGCGGACAAGCGGACTGCCCCTCCGAAGCTGCTCGATCTCGCGGCCCTGTCCTCGATGCTCGTCGGCAGGGGCGTGAAGGCGAACCTCACGCTGTCGACCTACCAGAAGATGTACGAGGACCAGGTCGTCTCGTATCCGCGTACCGAGGACAAGACGATCACGCCCGGGCAGTTCAAGGATCTCGCCCCGCTGGTCGACAAGATCGCCGCAGTCGTCGGCGTCGACACGGCGCTGCTGACACACCGCCAGCCGCGGTCGACGCACGTGAAGCCCAAGGGCGCGCACGGCGCGAACCGCCCAGGCCCGAAGGTGCCCTCCTCGCTGGATGAGGTCGAGCACAAGTACGGCAAGGCCGGGCGGCTCATCTACGAGACGCTCGCGAAGAACTATCTGGCCATGGCCGCCGAGGACTGCCTCTACGAGCAGCAGAAGGGCTACGTGGAGAAGTACCCGGACTTCGTCGGGGTCGCCAACATAGCCAAGAGTCCTGGCTGGAGGGCTGTGTTCGACCCGGACGCCGGCGACGACTCCGCCGAGGGCGACGAGAAGGAGAGCAGCAAGGGCCTGGGCCAGAGCGCTGCGCCGTTCGTCTTCGAGGGGGCCAACAAACGCCCCGAGCACCCGACCATGAAGTGGCTCATGAAGCAGCTGGACAAGCGCGACGTGGGCACGGGTGCGACCCGCACCTCAACGTACTCGGAGATCACCAATGACAAGGCGAAGTACCCGCTGCTTTCGGAGAAGGGCAGGAAGCTCACGCTCGCGCACGCCGGCGAGATGAGCTGGCGGCTGCTGCCGGGCACGCACATCGGCGACCTCGGTCTCACCGAAAGGGTCTACGCCGACATGCGCGACATCGCGGCCGGGACCGCGGCTGCCGAGGAGCGCCTCGCCGTCATAGCCGACTGGGTCCGCGAGGACATCGCCACGATGACGAAGAACGCCGGGTCCATGCGGGCCGAGCTGGGCCTGAAGGAGACTCAGGGTGCTGCCCGCGCCGAGGGCGTGTGGCAGAGCGCTCCAGGCGGGCCGAAGAAGGTCGCTTTCAAGAAGACCTGGTCGGGTCACGAGTTCAGCGACGACGAGGTGGCGAGGCTGCTCGCGGGCGAGAGGATCTCGTTCTCGGCCATGAACAAGGAGGGCTGGCCCTACTTGGCCACCGGTGCGCTCGGCGTCGGCGACTACAAGGGCCGCAGGTTTGTCGGGTTCCAGCTCGAAGTGTCCGACAAGCCTGCGATGTGGTCTGACCGGACCTTCACACCGGCGGAGACCTCGGCACTCCTGGCTGGCCAGGCGCTGGTGATCGACGACTTCGTGAGCGCAAGAACCGGCATGCCCTTCAGCTGCAAGGTCAGCTGGGATGCGAAGGCGAAGAGAATCGTCCCGGACTTCGGCTCCGGCGACGAGCCGCCGCGGTCCTGGTGCCAGGTGATCTTCACTGACGCCCAGCGCAAGGACCTGGCAGCCGGCAAGACGATTGAGGGCAAGGGCTTCGTCTCGGCGAAGGGCAAGTCGTTCGATGCCCGTATCTCCTGGAAGGAGAAGGGCGGGAAGAAGAAAATCGTGCCCTCGTTCGGCTGAACTGGCTCTCCCCACGGAAGCCGGCATCCCATAGACGCCACCCGACGACTCCGACAGCCAGTCCGAGTCGTCGAGTGGCGTTACTCATTCGCCTTTCATCATCGATTCCAATCATCTCTCTGCGGTAGCATTCCATCTATACACCTCGCCTATGAGAGGTTGTCGACAGACCGGATAGTGACCAGTGAGATTGCGGGGAGAGAGCCATGGCGAAGATGACGTACAAGGTGCCGAGTTCGCTGAACCGCAGCTTCCTCGACCACGAGATAACGCTGAGCAAGGGCGGTTGGGCGGCCAAACCTTCGCCGATCAAGCAGCTGCTCTTCTACGGCGGCGGCGCCCTCGCCCTGCTGTGGGTCAGCACGTCGACATTCGTCGCGAGCTCGGGCCCGGTCCCCATCACTCTGTTCGCCGTCTGGGGACTGGCGGTGATCATCTACTTCGGCGGGCTGATGAAGACGAAGGAGCTGCGCATCATGCGCGTGCCGTCCTTGCTGGCCTATCTCCCCCCGAAAGCCCGTCACGTCTTCACCCGCCGAAGCTCGAACCCATCGGACTTCCACTCGATCGTCGGCATCGACGGGATCGACGATGACGGCCGGATTCACTTCTCCGACGGCGGTGAAGGCCAGATCTACCTGGTCGTCGGCTCGGCCAGCTATCTGCTCTTCGACGAGGACCGGATCGGGATCCTCGACCGGGTCGACTCCTTCTGGCGCAAGGTCGACACGGCCTGCGAGCACAGCTTCATCACGACGAAGGAACCTCAGCGGATCTACCACCAGGTGGCGAGCCTGGAGCGGCGCAACCAGGCCCTTCAGGTCCGGGATCCCGACCTTGTCGAGCTGCAGAACGAGCAGTACGACATCCTCGCGCGGCACGTGGGCGGGGGGAAGTTCACCTCGATCCACCAGTACCTGCTGCTCAAGGGCAAGAGCGCGGACGCGCTGCGCAGGGGCCACCTGGTCCTCCAGGCCGAAGTCGAGGGCTCGTCCCTCATGGTCAAGGAGGTCACGATGCTCGACCGTGAGGAGGCCGAGTCGATGCTGCGGGTCTTCTACCAGGGCATCGACGACGAACTGCCGGATCTCAAGGTGCCGCTGAGCTGATCAGCGCCGGGCCGACCAACACGACGGAACGAAGGACACCATGGCGCTGCTGACAAAAGTCCGGGCACAGCTCGGCATCCCGGGAAAGAAGCCTGCCGAGACGAATGAGACAGCTGAGCTTCCGGCCGGTGATCCGCGCACGGATGGCGGTGCTCAGGCCGAAGGCGCTCAGGACGCTGCGGCCGATCAGGCTCCCGAGCCGGAGAAGAACTGGTGGCGGCGGCGCCAGGCGGTGAAGCAGCTCGAGGGAGCGTTCGACGCCTACCCTCACCTGCTCGCGCTGAAGCCGAAGGAGAAATATCTCTTCCGCTCCGACTACTTCAAGGTCGACGGCTCGGTGGCCTGCATCCTGGCGTACTTCCACGATGACGCCGCCCACGACAACTTCGCGGCCTTCTGGGGCATCGACCGGATCCCGGACGGCCTGGACGACCGGGTCACCGCCGTCGTGCTTGAGCAGGTCAAGCGGATGAACGACAAGTGGATCGACTCGTACACGAAGCAGTCGGAGAAGCTCCAGCGACTCGACGCGAACGAGCAGGAAGAAACGGGCACGACCTCCTCCAGGCGCAGAGCCGAGAAGATCTCCGGTGACTTGGGGATCACGATCGGAGAGATCCAGGACGGCGCGAGCTACCTCTCGGTGCACAGCCGGCTCTTCCTCAAGGCCCCCGATCTCGCAACCCTGGACGACTCGATCGACCGGGTGACGCGCCTGTACATCGACCGGTTCGGCACGTTGAAGGCAGCCGCGTATGCCGGTGAGCAGCGCCAGGAACTCTCGGGTCTGTGGAACAACAACGAAAAGAAGAAGGGCAAGGGCTTCCACTTCACCTCGACCGAGCTGGCCGGCTCGTACTCGCTGGTGACCAACGGCCTCAACGACCAGGGCGGCGAGTACGTCGGCTACATGGTCGGCGACGTCAACAACAGCGCGGTGCTCATGGATGTCAACAGCTACGAACGCCACGTGGTCATTGCCGATGCCACGCTCAGCGACTACCTCGACCGCCAGCGGATCGCGAACATGTGGTGCTCGAAGCTCTCGCAGGCGGCGCTGCTGGGCAACGGCCAGGTCGTCCACCTCATCCTCGACGGGGCGAACCTCGACAGGCTCGGCCCGAAGTTCGAGCGGATCACCTCTCGCGTGGACCTGAACCAGGGCGACGTGAACATGTTCGAGATGTTCGGTGAGGAGGCGGACGAACTGACAGTCTTCTCTGCTCAGATGGAGAAGCTCAAGCTCATGTTCGAGCAGCTCTACGAGACCACGGACGGCGCTGTCGGATCGATCATCCGTAGCGCTCTCGAAGACACGGCCACTGACTTCTACATCGAACAGGGCATGTGGCGGCACAACGCCAAGGAGCAGCGGCACCGTCTGCGCGTGGTGAACATTCCGCACACGCAGGTGCCGCGCCTGCAGATGTTCGTCTCCTACCTGGCGACCGCTCACAAGTCTCTGCTGAACTCCTCGAAGACGGATGCGGACCAACTGCGGGCGTACAACGTGCTCAAGGGCATCGCGAACACCATGCTGAGCACGAACGGCGACCTGTTCAACAACCACACCGCCAGTGCGGTCGACGGGGTCCGGGACTCCCGACGCGTGGTCTACGACTTCTCCCGGCTCATGCGCCGCGGCAAAGGCGTGGCGATGGCACAGCTGGTGAACATCGTCGGCTTCGCCGTCGGCAAGCTGGGGCTCGGCGACACCGCGATCATCCACGGCGCTGAGCACATCGACGACCGGGTGAAGAAGTACATCAAGGACCAGTTCGACCACATGCACGAACGTGGCGGCCGGGTGGTGTTCAGCTACAACGACGTCGACAGGATGCTCGCGGACTCGGACTTCAACAAGTTCGACGCCGCGGACTACACGCTCTTCGGCCCGATGCGTGATCGGACGGTGGCGGAGTACCAGAAGCAGCTGCACCAGCGGATTCCGCCGGATCTCGCCCGGCTCATCACGACCAAGGGCGAGAACCTCACGTACCTGCGCCGGGACGTCTCCAACGTCGTCTTCCACCTGGATCTCGCGCTGGGAATCAACCCCTACCGCGAGGCACAGCGCAGGCGGGTCCGGATCGAGGCGGCCAAGACTGAAGAGGCGGCGCGGATGGACGCCATCATGCGGGACAAGCCTGCACCCGGAGCGAATCTCACCAGCGTCCGGAAGCCCAGCGAGGGCGGCGACGCCGACGCGGGCCAGAACAGCGCCTTCAAGCCCGGCAACGGCAAGAAGAGCTTGGGGCAGCTTGCGAACGGCGCGGGGAAGCCGGAGAAGATGTCCGGGCCGAAGAAGCTGGTCAAGGCATGAGCGACACCGGCACGAGGGGCACGAGGACGGGGAGCCGAGGAGACACGATGAACGGGACCATCACGGCGGTGGCGCGGCTGCATGTCTGGCGCGTCCGCAGCGGTGGCGGAGTCCGCCGGGGCAGGCTCACGCGCGGGCTCGTCCTCGGCCTCCTGGCGGCGCTGCTTGTGCCGGTCTTCATGATGGCGACCTCTTCGCCGGCGTCCGCGGACGACAAGAAGGACCGCGACAACTACAGCCTCTACCAGCTGGCCTCGAACGCGAGCTCGTACTTCAGCGAGGAGAACTCGCCGGAGAACGACCGGGGCATGCACGAGAACTGGAAGCCTGTCACGGGCAGTCCGGCCTCTGGCGGCTCCCTGCTGGGCTACGCCGACCCGGAGTTCAGCCTGGGCAACATTGTGGGCTGGTTCTTCGCCGAGGTGTCGGGGTCCTCCCAGACCGTCACCTACGAGACCCTCGCGGCCAAGGACGACAAGGACAACGCGAAGTACGCGGGCATGCTCGACTACGCGCACTTCGGGGCGGCGAACAGCGACCTCGGCCTGGACACGATGTCTTCGGGCATCGGTGGTGAGATCGTGAGCGCGATCGGAGGGTCGGTCATCTGGATCCTCTATTCTCTGGCACTGGCGGTCGGCTCACTGTTCTACGTCGTCATCCAGTTCCTGAAGCTCATCAACCCCTTCATGTGGTTCTACAGTGCGGTCGCGGCAGTCAATCCGGCCTTCGCTGCTGGGATGACGGGAGGTGACACTGGAGGTGGCGCGCTCTCCGGTCTTCAGAGCTGGATCAGTGGCTGGTACGGCCTGCTCGTCGATATCTCGTGGCAGGCAATCGTGCCGATCTTCATCGGTTCCCTGCTCATCGGCCTGGTCCTGTTCAAGCGGATGGACCGGGGCTCGGCGATCAAGAAGCTCATCGTGCGCATGGTCTTCATCGGCGTCGGCCTGCCGCTCATGGGGTCCATGTACACCGACGTGCTCAACAAGTTCGACGACTCCGTCCTCGGTCAGCACGCCGGCCCCACGCGCGTCGTGCTGAGCACCTACGTCGACTTCGAGGCGTGGATGATGAACGATCGCCTGGGTATCCCGGACCAGGCGTCCGTTTCCTGGAGCGGCGACCAGGCCAGTCCGAGCGCGATGATGTCGGTGCGCACGAGCGCGCTGGCGATCAACAAGCAGTCCCACGGAAGGACGTTCGACGGCATCGGCATCGGAACGAAGGTCAACGACGCCGAGTCGGCGTGGAAGTCAGGCACGGTCTCCGGCTACAAATGCACGGTCAAGGTGGACGGTTCAGCGTCGAAGGACTGCCTGGACAACACTGCGGCGGATGACATCAGGGCGGTGATCTCGACGTTTGGGGTCATCGCCAAGTACATCGCGAGCAACGAGGTGGCAGCTTCCGACTTCGAGTCCGGGATCAAGAGTTCGATCACACAGCTGGACGAGAGCTCTGACGTCAAGAAGAGCTGGTTCGTCGATAAGGACAGCTACGGCGACGTGGAAAAGTTCGGTGAGGAAAAGGGTCCCCAGCCGGCCCAGCACCCAGTGATCTCCACTGACGGCACAGGACTGACCTCGTCTCGCCCCGGAAGGGACTCGGCGGCCTTCACGACGACGGGGACCAAGAACGGCTGCGGCTTCGAGGTCGACAAGACGCCCACGTCGTGCAACCTCGCCCCGCTGGCTGCGTACAACTACCTCAACACCAGGTTCGCCCCCAGCTCGCTCACAATGTACAGCTCGAACAACGCCACCAGCGGGTTCACTCGCCAGAGCCACATGGCCGTCAGCCAAGTAGGGACAGGGCCGGCGAAGCTCATGTACTGGCACAACGCGGCCACGGTCCTGGGGGCCATCGTCCTTCTGGGCTTCTGGTACGCCATCGGCATGCTGGCGGGCGCGGTCAAGCGGACCTTCGGCCTTGTGGCGGCCGTGCCGTTCGCGACGCTGGGTGCGATGCAGGCGATCAGTAAGGTGATCGTCTACTCCATGGCCATGATCCTGGAAGTTCTCGTGACACTGTTCATCTACCAGTTCGTGTCGGAGTTCCTCATCTCGGTCCCGGACATCATGGCCGGCCCCATCTCAAGCCTCATGAGTCCGGACGGCCTGTGGGGCAGTGCTGATCTCGGCGGGACCATCGTGGTGATCCTGACCCTGGTCTCCTCGCTGATGATCACGGGCATCACCTTCGCCTTGCTGCGGGTGCGCAAGACGGTGCTGCAGGCGATGGACGAGGTAGTCACCAAGCTCGTGGACAAGTTCCTCGAGACGAACACCGCGCCGAAGCCGGACAAGGGCGGCCTGCTGCCTGCTCTGGCCGCAGGAGCGGGTGCCGGCGCGGGCATGGCCATGGGCAACAAGCTCGCCTCCGGGTTCGACAGCAAGACCAGCACCCCGACGTCTCGGAACACGGGCAAGCCCACGGCCAGGACGCCGTCGACGAACGCCGGCGGCACGAACGGTGACTCGAAGGAACTGACCTCCGGCAAGCCGCGGCCGGCCCTCGGGAACGGCGGCAAGGGCGGACCGGAGGGCCCACCCGAACCGTCGCTGGAAGGTGTTCCGACTGGTGGCAGGCCCGGCGGCGGCGGCGAAGGCGTCCGGGTTCTGCCGAGTGGCAGCGATCCCGCCGGTGATCGTGACCTGTCCGGCCAGGGCAGCAGGCCCGATGCTACGGGCAGTCCACTGCAGCTCACCGGCGGCTCACCGGGCAGCTCACTCTGGGACAAGCTGACGGCGCACAGCCTAAGCAACCAGGGCGGCCTGTCGAACCTCGGGTACAGCCCGGGCAGCTCCAGCGGCAATGTCATTCCGGGCGAGGTCCTGGCTTCGTCCACGATGCCGCCGAGCTCCCGTGACGGCTCCCGGGGCCAGAACGGCGCTGGCAGCACCACCGCTGTCCCGACCAGCGGAAGCCGTAGGGCTGTCGCTGATCAGACGCGCCCGGCACAGTCCGATACGAGTGCCCGGGGCGAGCAACGTTCATCGGGCGGGAACCAGCAGGCACCACAACGCTTCAGCAGCAGTGCTGCTCCGGCGCAGCCGGGTGCACCGGGCGCGCATCCGACACGCTCCGTTCAGGGCGCCCGGGCCCCGAGGCAGCTAGAGACTGGTCCGTCGCGCGGTCGCCCCGTGGCTGCTCCGGGGCAGGCTCCGGCTGCGCCCGGTACGCGCACTCCGGCTCGAACGCGGGCAGAGCGTCAGCCGAGTTCGCCTCAGACGCAGGCATCGACGCCGCGGCGGACGTCCGCCGCGCGGGATCAGCCTCCAGCTCGGCCGTCGGCTCCTGCACCGGCTTCTTCGCCGAGGCAGGCTCCAACTCCTCAGAGTGCGGAGGCCCCGGCGTCGCGGCAGCGGCCAGCAGATGCTCTTCGTCGGGGCCGGCGCGAGAGGCCGGAGGACTGACCAGCGGGTCGCAGAAGGCTGACGCAACCGGTGGGGATGATCGCAGTGGTTGTTCTCACCGGTTGCGTCGTCTTTTCGCACAGCGCAGGAGAAGGAAGGGAATATGAGGCTCGGAGCGGCCTCGCGGCAAGTTCTCGCTCGGCTGGTGGCGGTCGGCACGATGGTGGATCGCCAGGATCCGCGAGCTGGTGCTGAGCGCTGTGGATGCCGTGGCCACCATGGTGTTCGTCGGCGAGCGGGTGCGGGTATTGCGGCACATCGCGACGAGCCGCTGGTGATCTCGCGCCTGTTCGGCACGTTCGAGGGTGACGTGGTCAGTGTTCCGGCCGACGGTGCAGGCCTCGGCGCTCTGGCCGTCACGTCAATCGAGGTCACCACCGTGGTGATCGTTGCAGTGGCCCCGTCAAGGATCCGGCAGCCGATGGTGGGGCCGAACTCGATCTCGTCGAGCAACACGCGCCGAAGTACGGCCGGCTGCCGAAGACGATTGAGGAGTACAGCGCAGCACCTTCAAGGGCAGGCGTCAGAGACCTGGTGGGTCAAGGCGGCGAGGAAGTGCAGAAACCCCGTGGACGCGATGTCCTCGGGGTTCCTGTTGTGTCTGGGGGATGACCGAGCGAAACTTCGGCGCTACTTCGCGCACTTGGTCTTGAAGGCGTCGAGCAGGGCCTTGCCTGCAGCGGAGTTGTCACGCACGTACGCCTTGTCGTCGATGCTGATCGAGGTGTCGCCGGCCGAGATCGATTCGGTGCCGGTCCGCTCATTGCGGCTGTCGCCTCCGGCGACCGTCCAGATGATCTGAGTCTGATCCTTGTTGAACTCGCCGGTGCTGGTCACGTCCGGCTCCTCGTAGACACCGTCACAGTCGTACTCGTGATGCGAGACGGTGTTGCCCTTGACGACCAGCTGGCCGAGTTCGGACGTGCCGTTGACATCCTCGATGTAGTAGGTGCCGTCGAGGCCGCTGTCGCTGTCTCCGCTGCTTCCGCCGCAGGCGCTGAGCATGAGCGTGCCCGCGGCCAGGGCCGCGGCGGTCGCGGCGATCCTGGCCCGCGTCGCACGTGCGGTCCTGGTGGTATTCATGGTGTTTTCCCTTCGTTCGTTCCGGGCATCTGACTCACCGGCTCTGCGGAGGCTGGCCTGGCGGCATCGGCAGAATTCTAGTGCCGCATCAGGCAACGTTTGCCTTGTCGACGACGGCTTGTAGGTGCTGGTCGTCGGCATGGCGGTTTCGCCAGATGATGTAGCGGCGGAT
>NZ_JBEXPH010000032.1:0-58320 GCF_040611955.1 Streptomyces sp. NPDC006510
GCCCGCAGCGCGAGCGAGGGCTCGGCCGCCCAGCGGGCGGGATCGTCGGCAGCGGCAGCGGCAGCGGCAGCCCCGGAGGCGGGCACGGAGACGACACCCCGGCCCACGACTCCGCGCCGTACCCGCAGCGCGTCCCAGGGCTCGGCGAGCCAGCAGCAGCGGGAGGCGGCGGCACCGGAGCCGGGGACCGGGGCGGAGCCGGGGACCGGGGCCGGGACGGGTACTGGGGCTGGCACGGCTACCGGGACCGGGGCAGCGACCAGGACAGGCACGGGTACCGGGACCGGGACAGAGACGGGCACGGGCACCGGGACTGGCACCGGGAATGGCACGGGTGCCGGCACAGGTACAGGTACAGGCACGAGGGCCGGAGCAGGAACCGCGACCGGAGCAGCGCAGCCGCGCCCCGGAACCAGCGACGCCCCGTGGCACCACGCCCGCCCGGCCTTCGACGCGGAGGCGGGTGCTCCCCGACCGGACGCCGCCGTCCCGGACCCGGGTACTTCTCAGCCCCTCCGGCGTTTGAGGAGCGGGGGCCCGGGGGCGGAGCCCCCGGTTCGGGAAGGGGCGGGTAGGGGAGCGGCCCCACGCAGCGGCACCTCCGACACCGGCACCGATACCGACACCACCCCCGCGAACCAGCCCGAACCCCCGGAAGCTCAGGAAGCTCAGGAACCCCTGGAGACCCCGGCAACTCAGGAACCCCGGGAGACCCCGGAAACCCCCGACCACCCCGCCGGAGGCGATACCGCGTGAACGACGTACTGGACGTCGCCCTCCGCCTCGTCATCGTCTTCGCCGTGTTCATGGTCCTCCCGCTCGTCGTGGGGCAGACCGAGCACAAGGTGATGGCCCATATGCAGGGCCGCCTCGGCCCCATGTACGCGGGCGGCTTCCACGGCTGGGCCCAGCTCGTCGCGGACGGCGTGAAGTTCGCGCAGAAGGAAGACATCGTCCCGGCCGAGGCCGACCGCCGCATCTTCCAGCTCGCCCCCGCCGTCGCCCTCCTCCCGTACCTCCTCGTACTCGTCGCCATCCCGATCGGCCCGAGCGAGGGCGCGGTCGGTCAGGTCGTCGACGCGGGCATCTTCTTCGTGCTCGCCGTGATGGGTGTCGGAGTGCTCGGCTCGCTCATGGCGGGCTGGGCCTCGGCCAACAAGTTCTCCCTCCTCGGCGGCCTCCGCACCGCCGCCCAGCTCCTCGCGTACGAACTTCCGATGCTGCTCGCCGCCGCCTCGGTCGCGATGGCCGCGGGCACGGTCTCCCTTCCCGGCATCGTCAACGCCTTCCACTGGTGGTGGCTGCCCTGGCAGATCGTCGGCGCCCTGGTCTTCTTCGTGGCCGGACTCGCCGAACTGCAACGCCCGCCGTTCGACATGCCGGTCGCCGACTCGGAGATCATCTTCGGCGCGTACACCGAGTACACCGGCCTGCGCTTCGCCCTGTTCCTGCTCGCCGAGTACGCCGGCATCGTCGTCCTGTGCGGACTGACCACCGTCCTCTTCCTCGGCGGCTGGCACGGCCCGTTCGGCGCCGACGGACTCGGCTGGGTCTGGACGCTCCTCAAGATCGCGGTCCTCGCCTTCGTCGTCATCTGGCTGCGGGTGTCCTACCCCCGGCTCCGTGAGGACCAGCTGCAGCAGCTCGCCTGGACCACGCTCATCCCGCTCGCTCTCGCGCAGATCGCGCTCACCGGCATCGTGAAGGTGGCGATCAGCTAATGCCTCCGATCCCCGGCTCAGGCCTCGCCAAGGGCCTGGCCGTCACTCTGCGGACGATGACGAGGAAGTCGGTCACCGCGCAGTATCCGGACGTCCAGCCCGAGCTGCCGCCCCGCTCCCGCGGCGTCATCGCGCTGTTCGAGGAGAACTGCACGGTCTGCATGCTCTGCGCCCGTGAGTGCCCGGACTGGTGCATCTACATCGACTCCCACAAGGAGACGGTGCCGGCCGCCGTCCCGGGCGGCCGCGAGCGCAGCCGCAACGTCCTCGACCGCTTCGCGATCGACTTCTCGCTCTGCATGTACTGCGGTATCTGCATCGAGGTGTGCCCCTTCGACGCGCTCTTCTGGTCGCCGGAGTTCGAATACGCGGAGACGGACATCCTCGAACTCACCCATGAGCGCGACAAGCTCCGTGAATGGATGTGGACGGTGCCGGAACCGCCCGCGCTCGACCCGGGTGCCGAGGAGCCGAAGGAGATCGCCGCCGCCCGCAAGACGGCGGAGAAACTCGAAGCCCAGCGCGCCCAGGAAGCCCAGGAAGCCCGGCAGACGCAGCAGGACCAGAAGGAAGCAGAGGGGGAGGAGTGACACTCGCAGCCACCGCGGCCCACTCCGGCTTCCTCTCCCCGACCGGCATCGAGATCGCCTTCGTCCTCGTCGGCATCGCCACCCTCGGCGCGGCCCTCGTCACCGTCACGACCAAGCAACTGGTGCATGCCGCCCTCTGGCTGGTCGTGGCGCTCGGTGGTCTCGCCGTCGAGTACCTCCTGCTCACCGCGGAGTTCATCGCCTGGGTGCAGGTACTGATCTACGTCGGTTCCGTGGTCGTCCTCCTTCTCTTCGGGCTGATGCTCACCAGGGCCCCCATCGGCCGCTCCCCGGACGCCGACTCGGGCAACCGCTGGGCGGCCCTCGGTGTGGCGGTCGCCGCCGCCGGCACGCTCGTCTGGGTCGTCGTCGACGCCTTCCGCACCACCTGGATCGACCTGGACGGACCGGCCCAGGGCTCGACCGAGGTGACCGGCTCCTTCCTCTTCCGGCACTGGGTGCTGCCCTTCGAAGCACTCTCCGTTCTCCTGCTCGCCGCCCTCGTCGGCGCGATCGTCCTGTCCCGCAAGCGCGGTAAGGAGCAGAGCTGATGCACCTCGCCTATCCCGCCGTGCTCGCCGCCCTCCTCTTCTGCACCGGGCTGTACGGAGTGCTCGCCCGCCGCAACGCGATCCTGGTCCTGATGTCCGTCGAGCTGATGCTCAACGCCGTCAACCTCAACCTGGTCGCCTTCGACGTCTGGCTCCGCGACACCCTGCACTCCGGCCAGGCCCTCGCCCTCTTCACCATCGCCATCGCGGCGGCGGAGATCGGCATCGGCCTGGCGATCGTCCTCGCCGTGTACCGCAACCGCGGCAGCTCGGACATCGACCGGCTCCGCGACACCGCCGAGACCGACGCCGCCGAAGCCCTCCCGGACGAGTCCGGCACCGGCACCGAAGACCAGGCCACTGCTGCGGCAGGGAAGGCAAAGAAGGCAGAGGCCACCGCGTGACCACCACGACCCTCGCCGTACTCGTCCCCCTCCTTCCGTTCCTGGGCGCCGCGGCCGGTCTCCTGCTCGGCCCGCCCGTCTCCCGCCACCGCCCCGGGACGGGGCTTCGCGCGCTTCTCTTCGTCCCCGGCTTCGTACGGCCCCTCGCCGTACTGCCCACCCTCGCCGCCGCCGTCATCGCGGCCGTCGTCGCCGCACGCCAGGGCGGCGGACCGGCCATCGACGCCGCGACCCAGCTCACCCCCACCGGGTCGGTCCCGATCGACCTCGCCCTGCACCTCGACGGCTTCGCGGTCCTCGTCGCCGTCCTGGTCGGGCTCGTCGCCAGCTGCGTGCAGATCTACTCGACCGCCTATCTGCGCGACGACCCCCGCTACCCCTCGTACGCAGCCCTCGTCTCCCTCTTCACCTCCGCGATGCTGCTCGTCGTCTACTCCGGCGACCTGATGGTGCTCCTGGTCGGCTGGGAGATCATGGGCATCTGCTCGTACTTCCTCGTCGGCCACTACTGGGAGACGCCCGAGGCCCGCGCCGCCTCCCTCAAGGCCTTCCTGGTCACCAAGCTCGGCGACGTCCCCTTCCTGATCGGTCTGTTGGCGCTCGCCGCCGACACCGGCACCTTCCGCATCACCGGCATCCTGGGCGCCGTCGCCAACGGCGGCCTGGACCACCCCACCCTCATCGCCCTGCTGCTCCTCGCGGGCGTGGCCGGCAAGTCGGCGCAGTTCCCCCTGCACACCTGGCTGCCCGACGCGATGGCCGGCCCCACCCCCGTCTCCGCGCTCATCCACGCCGCGACGATGGTCGCCGCCGGCATCTACTTCGTGGCCCGGCTCCTCCCCGTCTTCGCCGAGTCCGGCGCGGCCCTCGTCGTACTCGCCGTGATGGCGGCGATCACGATGATCGGCTCAGGATTCGCCGCCCTCGCCCAGGACGACATCAAGCGCGTCCTCGCCTACTCGACGATCGGCCAGCTCGGCTACATGGCCGGCGCCCTGGCCGTCGGTGACCGCGGGGCCGCCGTCTTCCACCTCCTCTCCCACGGTGCGTTCAAGGCCGTCCTCTTCCTCGCGGCCGGCGTCGTCATCCACGCCGCCGGGACCAACTCGCTGGCCGCCATGTCCCGGATGGGCGGCCTGACGAAGCGCATCCCGGACGCCTACTGGACGATGACCGTCGCCCTGCTCGCGCTCGCCGCCATCCCCCCGTTCGCCGGCTTCTTCTCCAAGGAAGCCGTCCTCGTCGCCGCCGAGCACACCGCGCTCGGGGACCGGCACGTCGCCCCGGCCGCCGCCGGCTGGACCGTACTCGTCGCCGGACTGCTCGCCGCCGTCCTCACCGCCGCGTACGCCACCCGTCTCTGGCTCCTCGCCTTCCGGGGACGCGGCGCCGAGACCCCCGACCACGGCAGGCAGCCCGTTGCGATGACCGCCGTCCTCTGGGTCCTCGCCGTCCCCACCATCGCCTTCGGACTGACCGTCGGCACGATCACCGACTGGTTCGACGGCCACAGCCTCACCCCGTCCATCACCACCGCCGTCCTCTCCACGGGCGTCGGCCTCATCGGCGGCCTCGTCACCTACGGTGCCTGGCGCCACACATCGGCGCTCGCCGCCCGCACCGCCGTCGGCACCGTCGTCGCCCACCCCGACGCCGAACCCGCCCTCATCGAGGCCCAGGCCATGACGGCACACACCGCCGCCTACGGAGCCGACGGGGACGCCCCCGACCCGGCCGACCCCGGCCGCCTGCTGCTCGGCCCGCTCCATCACCACGCCGCCGCCGGCTTCCACCTCGACGCCCTGTACACGGCACTGTTCGTCCGCCCCGTCCAGGCCGCGGCGAGCCTCGTCCGCTTCCTGGACCGCGAGGTCGTCGACACCTACGTACGCGGCTCCGGCACCGGCGCACGCTGGCTCGGCACCGCCGTCCGCCGCGCCCAGACCGGCAACGTGCAGACCTACCTCAGTGCGCTGCTCGCGGGTTCCCTGGTCCTGGCGATCGCCGCCGTCGTCTTTGCCAACGTCAACGCCGGGTCGTGAGCCGTGATCGATATCAGTGAATCCGTGATGCAGTTCCTTCTCGCGTTCATCGTCGTCATCCCGCTCATCGGCGCCGTGGCCGCCCTGCTGCCCGCCCCGCCGGGGCTGAAGGGCGCCGGCCCCGACCAGGCCGTGCTCCGCCACGGCGTGACCGTCACCGGCGCGATCCTCGTCGCGGCGATCCTGCTCGCCGCGGGCTTCGACCACGACCACCCGTCGAAGATGCAGGCCACCACCGACATCAGCTGGATTCCGGCGCTCGACGTCCGCATCCATCTCGGCATCGACGGCATCTCGCTCCCCCTTCTCGTACTGACCGCGCTGCTGACCTTCCTCTGCGCGCTCCACAGCTACTTCAAGCCGCCTGCGGGCCCCTCCCCGAAGGCCTTCGTCGCTCTCCTGCTCGTCCTGGAGTCCGGCACCCTCGCGACCTTCGCCGTCCTCGACCTGCTGCTGTTCTTCCTGGCGTTCGAGATGGTGCTCATCCCGATGTACTTCCTCATCGCCCGCTGGGGCGGTGCCCAGCGGCAGGCCGCCGCCTGGAAATTCATCCTCTACACACTGCTCGGCTCGGTCGTCATGCTGCTGGGCCTGCTCCTCATCGGACTGAAGAGCGGCACCTTCGACATGGTGGCACTCGCCACTGACAACGGCCGTGGGCTCACCTCGTCCGTGCAGGTCATCGCCGTTCTGGCGATCGGCATCGGGCTCGCCGTGAAGACCCCGATGTGGCCGCTGCACAGCTGGCTGCCGGACGCCCACACGGCGGCCCCGACCGTCGGCTCGGTCCTGCTCGCGGGTGTCCTGCTGAAGATGGGTACGTACGGATTCGTCCGGATCCTGCTCCCGATCGCCCCCGACGGGATGCACACCTTCGCGCCCTACCTCGCCGCCTTCGCGGTCGTCGGCATCATCTACGGATCGCTGGCCTGTCTGGCACTGGTCCGCCCCGGCTCCAAGGGCGACCTCAAGCGCCTGATCGCGTATTCCTCCGTCGGCCACATGGGCTTCGTGCTCCTCGGCGTCGCGAGCATGACGCCCACCGGAGTCAACGGCGCGCTCTTCGCCAACATCGCCCACGGCCTCATCACCGGCCTGCTGTTCTTCCTGGTCGGCGCGGTCAAGGACAGGTACGGCACCGCCGACCTCGACACCCTCTCCGGGGCCACCGGGGCCGCGCTCTACGGCCGGGCACCCCGCCTCGGCGGCCTCCTCGCCTTCGCGGCCGTCGCCTCCCTGGGCCTGCCGGGCCTCGCCGGATTCTGGGGCGAGATGCTCGCCCTGTTCGGCTCCTTCGACCCCGCCGACGGCCTCAGTCGGCCCGCCTTCCTCACCTTCATGTCGATCGCCGCGTTCGGCACCCTGCTCACCGCCGCGTACATGCTCATGGTCGTACGCCGGGTCTGCATGGGTGAGAAGCGCGAAGAGCCGCAGCTCGCCGATGTCCGGGCGTACGAATTCGCCGCCTGGACCCCGCTCGTCGCGCTCACCGTCCTCGCCGGTCTGTGGCCCGCCGTCCTCCTCGGCCTCACCGACCCGGCCGTGCAGAAGCTCCTCGCAGGAGGCAAGTCGTGACCACAGCCGTCGTCACCCCGGGCGTCGTCACCACCGCGGCCGAGAGCACCACCAGCCTCATCCAGTCCGTCGACTGGCTCGCGATCGCCCCCCCGGTCGTCGTCGCGACCGTGGCCCTGATCGTCCTGGTCACCGACCTCTTCCTGCCCGAGCGCCGCAAGCCGCTCCTCGGCGTGCTGACCATCGCCGGGCTCGTCGCCGCCCTGGCCCTCCTCGTCCCGCTGCGCGACGGCGACCGCTCCACCTTCTGCCTCAACGAGGCGGCCACCGGATCCGGCTCCACCGGCGCCTGCAGCTACACCGCCGACCACTTCGCCCTGGTCATCCAGGCCCTCGTGCTCGGCGGCGCCCTGCTCACCGCCCTGCTCTCGTTCGGCGACACCCGCAAGCTCCCGGCCGGCGAGTTCTGGTTCCTGCTGCTGTCCTCCGCGTCCGGCGCCGCGCTCCTGCCCGCCGCCCGCGACCTCGCCACCCTCGTCGTCGCCCTCGAAGTCGCCTCGCTGCCCGCCTTCGCGCTCGTCGGCATCAAGCGCGGCGACCGGCGGTCCTCCGAGGCCGCCCTGAAGTTCTTCCTCTCCTCCGTCGTCGCCACCGCCGTCATGCTGCTCGGCGTCAGCTTCGTGTACGCGACCACCGGAACCCTGCACCTCACCGAGATCGCCGCCCGGCTCGACGACGTACCCGGTCAGCTCGACACCCTCGCCAAGGCGGGCGTCGCCCTCACCCTCGTCGGCTTCGCGTTCAAGACGGCCGCCGCGCCCTTCCACTTCTGGGTCCCCGACACCTACATCGGCGCCCCCCTGCCGGTCGCCGCCTACCTCTCGGTCGTCGGCAAGGCGGTCGGCTTCTCCGGCCTCATCCTCGTCGCCGTGATCGCGTTCCCGGCGTACGCCGACGTCTGGGGACCGGCCCTCGCAGTCCTCGCCGCGCTCACCATGACGATCGGCAACGTCGCCGCCCTGCGCCAGAACGCCGGCCGGGCACGCAGCGCCGTACGCCTGCTCGCCTGGTCGTCCGTCGCCCAGGCCGGCTACCTCCTGGTGCCGATCGCCGCCGCCGCGTACTCCAGCGACGAGCACATCGGCTCCACCGTCGCGTACGCCCTCATGTACGCCGTCGTGAACCTCGGGGCCTTCGCGGTCGCCGCCCTGGTCGCCCGTACCAGCCCCGGCAACCGGATCACCGACTACCGCGGCCTGTACGCCACCCGCCCCCTCGCCGCCCTGGCGATGGCCTTCTTCCTGCTCTGCCTGGCCGGGCTGCCGCCCGGCATCATCGGCCTCTTCGCCAAGGTCACGGTCCTGTCCGCGGCCGTCGACGCCGGCCTCGGCTGGCTCGCCGTCGTCATGGCCGTCAACGTCGTGATCGCGCTCTACTACTACCTCCAGTGGACCGCGACACTCTTCCGCGCTCCGCAGGAGGCCGCGGAAGGCAGCCCGGGAGAGATCCCGGCCGCGCCGCGCGAGGAGACCCGGCCGGACGCGGCCGTACCCGCTCCCACCAGGCACCGCGTCCCGGCCTCCCTCACCGCCGCGATCGCCCTCACCGCCGTGGCCGGCGTAGTGCTCTCAGGCGCTCCGCAGACGGTCCTCCGGTTCGCCGCCGTCGATCTCTTCTGACATACCGAAGATCGGTTTGCCCGGAACGGTCCGTACAAGGCATGGTCTTGCCCGCACACCCCCCACACGTACGCATCCCAGAGGAGCAAGAGCAGTGCTGAACGGGTTCAAGGACTTCATCCTGCGCGGAAACGTCATCTCCATGGCCATCGGGCTGGCCGTCGGAGCGGCGTTCACCGCAGTCGTCACCGGATTCAGCACGGCCTTCATCACCCCACTGATCGGCCTCGCCACCGGCTCCGTCGGCGACTTCAGCTCGGCGCAGTTCTCGGTCGAGGGCACCATCTTCCCGTACGGGAAGTTCCTCGCCGCCGCCATCGCGTTCCTGATCACCGCCGCCGTTCTCTACTTCTGCGTCGTCGTCCCCATGGCGAAGGTCCAGAACCGCTTCGCCAAGGCGGAGAAGGCCGACATCAAGGCCGCCCTGCGCGACTGCCCCCGCTGCTACACCGAGATCCCGGCCATCGCCTCCCGCTGCGCCCACTGCACCAGCGAGATCGAGCCGGACCCCGAGGCCCTCGCGATCGCCGGCCTCCCCGCCCAGCGCTGAGCCGGCGGGCGCCGGACCGGTACGCCCACATCCACTGACCCGTACGGCGCAGAGCCTGATCCGGCCGCCAAGGCCGGACAGGCCCTGCCCTGTGGCGGCGCGCACAAGGGAACTAGCTCCTCCCGCCTGGCGTTGACCGGTACGGGAGGCTCCACTGGGGGAGTGGAGACCACCAAGCAAAGGGTTCCCCTGCCGCACCACCTGGAGGGCGTACCGTGCACCGCCGGCACAACGGGCTGAGAACCGCAGTACTCCTCGGGGGCCTGTCCGCACTCATCATCGTCATCGGAAGCTTCTTCGGACGTACGGGCCTGATCGTCGCGCTCCTCGTAGCCCTCGGCACCAACGCCTACGCGTACTGGAACAGCGACAAACTGGCGCTCAGGGCCATGCGGGCCCGCCCCGTCAGCGAGTTCGAGGCACCACAGCTCTACCGCATGGTCCGCGAGCTCTCCACCGCCGCCCGCCAGCCCATGCCCCGGCTCTACATCTCCCCGACACAGGCCCCCAACGCCTTCGCCACCGGGCGCAACCCACGCAACGCGGCGGTCTGCTGCACCGAAGGCATCCTGCGGATCCTGGACGAGCGGGAGCTGCGCGGCGTACTGGGACACGAGCTGAGCCACGTCTACAACCGCGACATCCTGATCTCGTCCGTGGCCGGGGCGCTCGCCTCCGTCGTCATGTTCCTGGTCAACTTCGCCTGGCTGATCCCGGTGGGCCGGTCCAACGACGACGACGGACCGGGCATCTTCGGAATGCTGATGATCATGATCCTCGGCCCGGTCGCGGCCTCCGTCATCCAGCTGGCCGTCAGCCGCTCCCGCGAGTACGAGGCGGACGCCTCCGGCGCCCAGCTGACCGGCGACCCGCTGGCCCTGGCCAGTGCCCTGCGCAAGCTCGACGCAGGAACGAAACAGCTCCCGCTGCCCCCGGAGCCGAGGATCGAGACCGCGAGCCACATGATGATCGCGAATCCGTTCCGCCCCGGCCAGGGCATGTCCAAACTGTTCTCGACACATCCCCCCATGGCGGAGCGCATCGCCCGACTGGAGCAGATGGCGGGCCCGCGCCCCTGAAGCCCCGCCGAGACTCACGCGAGCGGCCCCGGACTCCTCGTCCGGGGCCGCTCGCGCCGTTCAGCGGGCTCCGAAGGCCTCGTCGCTCGGGACCACCTCGCGGCCCAGCGGCATGAGCGAGATCGGGATCATCTTCAGGTTCGCCCAGCCGAAGGGGATGCCGATGATCGACACGAACAGCGGGATGCTGGTGATCAGATGCCCCAGCGCGAGCCACCACCCGGCGAAGACGAGCCAGATCACATTGCCGACGCAGGAGGGCGCCCCCGCGTCGGGCCGTTCCACGGTCGTCCGCCCGAACGGCCACAGCACATAACCGGCGATCCTCAGGGACGCGATGCCGAACGGAATCGTCACGATCAGTACGAAGCAGATGATCGCGGCGACGAGGTAGCCGAGGGCCATCCAGAACCCGCAGAACACCACCCACAGGATGTTCAGGATCAGCTGTATGAGCTTCATGGTCACTCGCCTTCCGAGGGTGTTGCCCGTCGTCGCTCTGCATGGTCAGTATCAGCCCCGGTCACGGAGAGCAGTAACCGGAGCGGGCTCGTGGAGTGACCCGTTCCCTTCCCGCGCTCCGGGGCCACTGTCAGTGCCGTCATTCACCATGAACGCATGAACGACACCGAGCAGTTGCTCGCGGCCGCGGAGAAGGCCGCTCGCACCGCCCCGCGCGGGGCGCAATACCCCCTCCCGGCGCCCCTGCCCGCCGAGGACGTCGCGCGCGCCGAAGCCGCCCTCGGCTTCCCTCTGCCGCCGCTGCTCACCGCCCTCTGCACGCGGATCGGCAACGGCGGCTTCGGCCCGGAGTACGGCCTGATGCCGCTGATCGGCGACCGGGCGCCGGACGGGGAGGAGTCCGCCGTCGCGCAGTACCTCGCCCACCGCCGGGACGCGACCCAGGAGGGAGGCCGGCCGTGGCCGGAGGGCGTGCTGCCGATATGCAGCCTGGGCTGCGGGATGTACTCCTGCGTGGACTGCCGCAGTGAACGCACCACGGTGCTGCTCTTCGAGCCCAACGCCGATGAGCCGGAGCACGCCTGGTACGTGGATCGGCCCGACCTCGCCCAGTGGCTCGGCGGCTGGCTGGACGGCACCGCGTGGTACTCCGAGGAGTTTGAGGACGAAGCCGAACTGGCGCCCTGGCCGGAGTTCAGCGCCCGCGCGTGACCCGCGGGCGGCCGGGACCGGCCCGCTCAGCCGGCCCACGAGCAACCGCTCCACCGGCATGAACGTCTTGGATTCCAGGAACGAGTGACGGGTAGGTTCGCACGCATGAGCATTATCGGATGGATCATTCTCGGGCTGGTGGCCGGAGTCATCGCCAAGGTCCTGCTCCCGGGCCGCGACCCGGGCGGGCTGATCGGCACGACCCTCATCGGGATCGTCGGCGCCTTTCTCGGTGGCTGGATATCGTCGCGCTTTCTCGACCGCCCCATTACCAACGACTTCTTCGACATGGCCACCTGGGTCGCCGCCATCGGCGGTTCGCTGGTCCTGCTGATCGCCTACCGGCTGCTGTTCGGGAACTCCCGCGAACGTCGCTGACGCCCGTCCGTGCCGAAGGCACCCAACCCGGCCTCGCGCAGGGTCAGATTGAGCCGGCCACGGCTCAGCCCCGACGCGGGATCGGCGGTTCCTGGGCAGACCTTCGGTACGCCGTGGAACGCGAAACGTGACGGCCCGCCGAAGACGAACAGATCGCCGGAGGCCAACTCCACATCCGTGTAGGGCTTTCCGCGGTTCTCGGTGTTCCCGAAGCGGAAGACACAGGTGTCGCCGATGCTGAGCGACACCACCGGAGCCCCGGACCGCTCCTCCTTGTCCTGGTGCATGCCCATGTGCGCCGCCCCGTCATAGAAGTTGATGAGCGCGGTGTCCGGTGTGTACGTCCGTACCGGGCTCTCGTCCCCGTACGCCGCGACCAGCGCCTCGCGCCCCAATTCCGCCAGCCAGTCGGGGAATTCGGCCACCCGCGCACCGTTCACATCGTCGGCCGTGCGCGAATACCGGTACGGCTGCCAGTGCCACCCCACACAGACCGTCTGCACCGACATCACCCCGCCGCCCGGCAGGACCGTGTGCCGCAGGGGCACGGGCCCGCGCGCCCATTCCCGGCAGGCCGCCACCAACTCCCGCCGGCGCTCCGGCGACAGCCACTCGGGCACATGCACGGCCCCCGGCGCGACGACGGCGCGAGGCCTCGGGAAGAGCCCGGACATCTCAGCGCACCGCCAGGGCGCCTTCCAGCCCCAGAAGCCGCTCCTTGCGCTCCAGGCCACCCGCGTAACCCCGCAGCGCACCGTCCGCACCGATCACCCGATGGCACGGCCGCACGACCAGCAGCGGATTGCGCCCGATCGCCGTCCCCACGGCCCGTACCCCTGCCCCCGGGGTGCCGATGCGTTCGGCGATCTGTCCGTACGACACGGTCTCCCCGTACGGGACGGTGTCCAGGGCGGCCCACACCCGGCGCTGGAAGTCGGTGCCCACGCCGTCCGCGTACACGATGTCGAAGCGGGTCAGCCGGCCCGCGAAGTACTCCCGGAGCTGAGCGGCGATCCCCGCGAAGGCCTCCGGTGCGTGGACCCATCCGTCCTGAACGACCGCGGCGCCCTTCTGGCCGGGCAGCGAGAGCGAGGCGAGCGCCACCCCGCCGGTGGTCTCCTCGCCGACCAGCAGCAGTTCACCCAGCGGGCTGTCGACCGTTGCGTACATGGTCATGACTCGTCCCTTTCCTGCGCGTCATGCCGGGATTCGACCGGATCGTCGCCCGACATGGGCAAGTCTGCGTGCCCCGCTCCGTCGCGACCGGCGGTTTTCGGACATCGCACCCCGGGCACCCCTGGCGCAGTGCCCCGGGTATCGCACCCCGGGTGCGGAGCGGCGCATCCCGCTCCGCACTCCGGCGAAGGGAGGGACCTACCGGTAGTTCACGAACTGCACGGCGAAGTCGAAGTCCTGGCCCTTCAGCAGCGCCTGCACGGCCTGCAGGTCGTCCCGGCTCTTCGAGCTGACCCGCAGCTCATCGCCCTGGACCTGCGCCTTGACGCCCTTCGGGCCCTCGTCGCGAATGATCTTCGCCACCTTCTTGGCGTTCTCCTGGGAGATGCCTTCCTCGATCGTGGCGAAGATCTTGTACTCCTTGCCGGACAGCTGCGGCTCGCCCGCGTCCAGCGACTTCAGCGAGATACCGCGCTTGATCAGCTTGGACTGGAAGATGTCGAGGATCGCCTTGACCCGCTCCTCGCCGTTCGCCTCCATCAGGATCTTCTCGCCGGACCAGGAGATCGAGGCGTTGGTGCCCTTGAAGTCGTAACGCTGCGAGATTTCCTTGGCGGCCTGGTTGAGGGCGTTGTCGACCTCCTGCCGCTCGACCTTCGAGACGATGTCGAAACTGGAGTCGGCCATGACGTGTGGCTCCTTGTATCGGGGGTTCGGAAACGCGGTGCATACGGGCGGCAGCGGGCCTGTCGGCCCCGCGGCGCCGATCAAAGCCTAGCCACCCGCGCCCGATCGGGCCGCTGATCAATGCGGTGGCGAAGCACCCCCGGGCATCGGGTATCGTTTACGTCGTTGCCACGGAGCACCGCCGAAAAGCGGTTCTCACGGCAGCGATCCCCGGCGGTGTGCCCGAGTGGCCAAAGGGAGCAGACTGTAAATCTGCCGGCTCAGCCTACCCAGGTTCGAACCCTGGCGCCGCCACATGGTAAGGCCCCTGTCTCAGGACAGGGGCCTTCTTTGTTTTCTGCTGCGAGGGGCCGTGAACATGGAATCCGTACTGGTCAGCGCCTGTCTGCAGGGTGTGCCCTGCCGCTTCGACGGCCGCGGCAAGGCGTCCGCCGCGGTGACCGCGGCCATCGGCGACCGCCGCCCGGTGGCCTTCTGCCCCGAGGTCTCCGCCGGACTGCCCACCCCGCGCCGCCCCGCCGAGATCGTCGGCGGTGACGGCCATGACGTGCTGGACGGCCGCGCCCGGGTCGTCGACGACACCGGGCACGATGTGACGGAGGAGTTCGTGGACGGCGCGGGACGGGCACTGGACGCCGCGCGCCGGACCGGGTGCACCGAGGCGCTGCTGATGGCGCGCAGCCCCTCCTGCGGGCGCGGAACGGTCTATGACGGTACGTTCACGGGCGAGCTCCGCGAGGGCGACGGCGTCACCGCCGCGCTGCTGGAGCGCCACGGCATCACCGTCCGCCCGGCACCGAGCACCTGATCCCGAAGGCCCCGCGCGGACGCCCTGCCGAAAGGCCGCCCAGCAGAACAGCCCGCCCGGTCAGTTCCCCGCGATGTCCTTCACCGCGACCGCCACCGGCACGTTCCCCGAGATGAGCTCCAGCGTCAGTCCCGCCGTCGCCGGGGTCTCCAGCAGCTCCAGCAGCGCCGCCGCCACGTCGTCGCGCGGCACCGGCCCGCGGCCGGTCGACGCGGTCAGCAGGACCGTCCCCTTGCCCGCGTCGTTCGTCAGCATGCCGGGGCGCAGGATCGTCCAGTCGAGCGCCGGCCTGGAGCGCACATACGCGTCCGCCGCACCCTTGGCCCGCAGATACGCGTCGAAGACCTCGTCGCCCGGGTGGTCGGGGTCGGCGCCCATCGACGAGACCACGACGTAGCGCCGTACGCCCGCCCGCTCGGCGGCGTCGGCGAACAGCACCGCCGCCCCGCGATCCACCGTCTCCTTGCGTTCGGCGCCGCTGTTCGGGCCCGCGCCGGCCGCGAAGACCACCGCGTCGGCGCCCCGCAGCACCTCGGCCACCTCCTCCACGGAGGCGGATTCGAGATCCAGGACGACCGGCTCGGCACCCGCCGCCCGGAGGTCCTCGCCCTGGTCCGGATTGCGGATGACGCCGACGGCCTCATCCCCGCGCGCGGCGAGCAGCCGCTCCAGCCGCAGCGCGATCTGACCATGTCCACCTGCGATGACAATGCGCATGGTCACGACCGTACGCCGCGGCGGCCCGCCGCGCTCAGGGCCCGCCGCAGGACCCGGAATCCGGCCTCCCCTGGCGGGGCAGATCGAAGGCGACGACGGTCTCGGAGTCGCAGTACTCGCGCACCGCGCTCGTCCGCGCCACCACCCGGCCGCGATGCACCACGATCCGGCTGTAGGCGAGCGAGAGCACGCCCGGGAGCTGCTCCCCGCGCACGGCGAGCAGCTCGGCCGGGAAGCCCGCCTCGACCCTGACCGCGGGCAGCCCCATCGCCGCCCTGGCGGCCGAGGACACCGCCTCGTACGCCTCCTCGGCCGGCAGTCCGTGCTGCGAGGCCAGCAGGTAGGCGGCCTCCAGAGGATCACCGCGGCCCACGGGGTTCGCGACGTCCCGCAGTGCCCCGCTGCCCGCCGCGACCCGCACTCCGGCCGCCCGCAGCAGCCGTACGGGTGCGGTGCCCCGGCCCTCCACGCCGCAGCAGCCGCCCTGGGGGAGGCAGATCACCGTCACCCCGGCCGCGGCCAGCTGGTCGGCGGCGCGGGCCGCGGCCTGCGGGGAGAGCCGGGAGAGGCCGGCGCAGGGGCCGAGAGAGACGCCGGGCCGCAGCCCTCCGGCCATGGCGGCCAGCCGGCCGAGCCGGGCCGGATCGTCGCTGTCGGTGTGCAGATCGACCGGGCAGCCCTGTTCGGCGGCGACCTCCAGGACGGCTTCCGCGTACCCCGCCGGGTCCGGATCGAGGTCCGGGCAGCCGCCGACCGCACCGGCCCCCATCTTCACCGCGTCGCGCAGCATGGCCAGATTGCCGGCGCCCGCGACGCCGGTGAGCAGCCGGGGCACGGCGACAGCGGCCAGGTCGGCCAGTCCGCGCAGCGAACGGCGCGCCTGCAGTACGGCTTCGAGCGGGGCGAGGCCCTGGACGTCCCCGATCCGCACGTGCGAGCGCAGCGCCGTGGCGCCGTGACCGAGCTGGAGCAGGGCGGCCTCGGTGGCACGGCGCCGGATGTCCTCCGGGCGGTGCGAGGCCGGTCCCGGGACGCCGGGGCCCGCGCCGTCGGCGGTGAGCGCGATGTCGCTGTGGGCGTGGGGCTCGGCGGGCGCGGGGAGCAGCAGATAGCCGCGCAGGTCCAGCCGCGGACCGGTCGCGGTCAGGCTGCCCGCCGTACCGACGGCCTCGATCCGCCCGCCGCCGAGCCGTACGTCCACGACGCGGCCGTCGGTGAGACGGGCACCGCAGAGCACCGGGCCGGCCCCGGCCGGGGTGACGGTGTCGGGGCTGCTGGCCGCGTCGGCCGCGTCGGCGGCGTGGTCGTCCGGCTGCCACGGCTGACTGTCGGGCATCGCGCTCCTGGGAATGGGGACAAGATCACGCAGAGTGAGTCGAGCCTAGGGGCGTGTTCGGTCCGGTTCGAGGAGGAGCGAAATAGTCGTACCGGTGTGGCCCTGGAGGGTGCGTGGGGTGCGGGTGTACGAGCGTGGCGGCAGTGCCCCGTGAGGAGACCGCGGCGCTGCTCAGGCGGCCGACGGGCGGTCTCCGGGGCTGTCGGCCACGGGATCGGCGCGGTGTCGATCAAGTGCGCCGGATGGGGCCCCGAAACGGATTTGGGCGATCGGCGACAGACCGTGTAATGTCTTCATCGCTCGCCCCAATAGCTCAGTCGGTAGAGCGTCTCCATGGTAAGGAGAAGGTCTGCGGTTCGATTCCGCATTGGGGCTCTGGTGATCGGGAAACCCCGCTTCGGCGGGGGGACTCGTCATCAAAGCGGTGTAGCTCAGTCGGTAGAGCAAGCGGCTCATAATCGCTGTGTCACCGGTTCAAGTCCGGTCACCGCTACTTACGGTAGCCGATTGTGGGGTCGGTCCTTCGATCGGCTACTCTTTTTTGCGTTCATCCGTCCATCCGTCCGTCCAAGGAGCACTCACGTGGCTGCCACCGACGTCCGCCCGAAGATCACGCTGGCCTGCGTGGAGTGCAAGGAGCGGAACTACATCACCAAGAAGAACCGGCGTAACAACCCGGACCGTCTTGAGATGAAGAAGCACTGCCCGCGCTGCAACTCGCACACCGCGCACCGCGAAACGCGCTGAATCAGGCTCGTACACGAGGCCGCTCCCATTGGGGGCGGCCTCGTGTCGTTGTATGGAGGCTGCACTCCGGCCTGTTCATCATTTCTTCGGCCTGTTCATCTTTCATCAGGAGGTAGCGAGCTCATGGCGCTCGACCAGTCCTTCGTCGGGCGGACCTATCCGCCCACCCCGCCGTACGAGGTCGGCCGGGAGAAGATCCGAGAGTTCGCCGAGGCGGTGGGCGACCCGAATCCGGTGTACGTCGACCCCGAGGCCGCCAAGGCGCTCGGTCACAGCGATGTGATCGCGCCGCCGACGTTCGTGTTCTCGATCACCTTCAAGGCCGCTGGGCAGGTGGTGCGGGATCCGCAGCTGGGCCTGGACTACAGCCGGGTGGTGCACGGTGACCAGAAGTTCTCCTATGTGCGCCCCGTGCGGGCGGGGGACCGGCTGACGGTCACCTCGACCATCGAGGGCATCAAGTCCCTGGCGGGCAACGACATCGTGGACGTCCGCGGCGAGGTCCACGACGAGTCCGGTGAGCATGTGGTGACCGCGTGGACGAAGCTGGTGGCGCGCGCCGCCGAGGAGGCGTGATGACGGCGAAGGTCGCATACGAGTCGGTCGAGGTCGGTACGGAGCTGCCGGCGCAGTCCTTCCCGGTGACCCGGGCGACGCTGGTGGAGTACGCGGGCGCTTCCGGCGACTTCAACCCGATCCACTGGAACGAGAAGTTCGCCCGCGAGGTCGGCCTGCCGGATGTGATCGCGCACGGCATGTTCACCATGGCCGAGGCGATCCGGGTGGTCACGGACTGGGCCGGCGACCCGGGAGCGGTCGTCGAGTACGGGGTGCGGTTCACCAAGCCGGTCGTCGTGCCGAACGACGACAACGGCGCCCTGATCGAGGTCAGCGCCAAGGTGGCCGCCCTGCTGGACGACAAGCAGGTGCGGGTGGACCTGACGGCCATGAGTGAGGGCAAGAAGGTGCTGGGCATGTCCCGTGCCGTGGTGCGGCTCGCCTGAGGCCGTACCGCGCGGCAAGGGGAGGGGCACGGTCCATGGGGCCGTGCCCCTCCCTTGTGGGAGCGCACCGGTTGACCAAGTTAGTGATTGAGTACTAACTTACTCGCATGGCAAGGATGAGTGCAGACGAGCGGCGCGAGAGCGTCATCCGTGCGGCGATCACCGAGTTCGCCCGCGGCGGGTACCGCGCCACCTCCACCGAGGCGATCGCCAAGCGCGTCGGTGTCTCGCAGCCGTACCTCTTCCGCCTCTTCCCCAACAAGCAGGCCATGTTCCTCGCGGCCGTCGAGCGGTGCCTCGCGGACACCCGCAAGGTCTTCGCCGAGGCCGGGGCGGGGCTTGAGGGCGACGAGGCGGTGACGGCGATGGCCGCCGCGTACCAGCGGCTCATCGTTGACGACCCCGACAAGATCCAGATGCAGATGCAGACCTACGCGGCCGTCGCGAGCGCCGATGCGTCCGGGGACCACGAGTTCGGCGACGCGGCGCGGGCCGCCTGGCTGAAGATGTGGGAGGACATCCATCTCGCCCTGGGTGCCGATGCCAAGGAAACGACGATGTTCCTCGCGTACGGGATGCTCGTCAACACACTGACCTCGCTCGGCTTCCCGGCCGGGCACCGGGTCTGGTCGGGGTTCTACGACGAGGCCAGGCCGATCGCCTGAACGGTACGGACCGGGCTCTGCCCGGTTTTCTGCCCAGAGAAGTTAGTCATTGATAACTAACCCGCAGGGGGAGCAGTGAACCAGCACCAAGCAGGCCGCTCAGGAGCGGTCTGGGCCCTCGTCATCACCAGCGTCGCCGGATTCATGGCGGCCCTCGACAACCTCGTCGTCACCACCGCTCTGCCCTCCATCCGCGAGAGCCTCGGTGGTGAGCTGGCCGAGCTGGAATGGACGGTGAACGCCTACACCCTCACCTTCGCCGTCCTGCTGATGCTCGGGGCGGCCCTCGGTGACAGGTTCGGCCGCCGCCGGCTCTTCCTCGCCGGGCTCACCGTCTTCACCGGCGCCTCCGCCGCGGCCGCCCTCTCGCCCGGGATCAACGAACTGATCGCCTTCCGGGCGGTCCAGGGCGTGGGCGCCGCGATCATGATGCCGCTGACGCTCACCCTGCTCACGGCCGCCGTGCCGGCCGCCCGCCGCGGTGCCGCGCTCGGCATCTTCAGCGCCGTCACCGGACTGGCCGTGGCCAGCGGCCCCCTGATCGGCGGCAGTCTCACCGAGCACCTGTCCTGGCAGTGGATCTTCTGGCTGAACGTCCCGGTCGGCCTGGCCCTGCTGCCGTTGGCGCGGTTGCGCCTGACGGAGTCGTACGCCCCGGACGCACGGCTCGACATCCCCGGCACGCTTCTGGTCAGCGGCGGACTGTTCGGCATCGTCTACGGCCTGGTCAACGCCGACTCCGACGGCTGGACCAGCCCCACCGTCCTCACCGCGCTGGTCGTGGGCGCCGCGCTGACAGCCGGTTTCATCCGTCACGGTTTCCGTGCGAAGCACCCCATGCTGCCCATGCGACTCTTCCGCGACCGCGCTTTCTTCGGCATCAACATGGCGAGCATGCTGATGTTCCTGGGCATGTTCGGGTCGATCTTCCTGCTCAGCCAGTACTTCCAGGGCGTGCTGGGCTACTCGCCCACCGAGGCCGGCCTGCGGATGCTGCCCTGGACCGGAATGCCGATGCTGGTCGCACCCATCGCGGGGATGCTCTCCGACCGGTTCGGCGGCCGCCCGGTGGTCGTCGCCGGACTCGTCCTCCAGGCGGTCGGTCTCGCGTTCTTCGCGACGGTCATCGCACCCGATGCCTCGTACGCCTCGCAGCTGCCCGGTCTGATCGTCGGCGGGGCCGGCATGGCCCTGTACTTCGCGCCCGCCGCCAGTCTCGTGATGTCCAGCGTCCGCCCCGCGGAACAGGGCATCGCCTCCGGCGCCAACAACGCCCTGCGCGAGGTCGGCGGAGCCCTCGGGGTCGCCGTGCTCGCCACGGTCTTCTCCTCGCAGGGCGGTTACGAATCCGCTCGGTCCTTCACGGACGGGACCGTTCCGGCGGTGTGGATCGGTGCCTCGGCGGTGGCCCTGGCCGCCCTCACGGCCCTGCTGATACCGGGCCGCCGCGGCACCCCGGCCCCGGAACCCGCGGCGGTCGAGAAGCGCGCCCCCGTCGCCGCCTGAGCCGCGGCTTGCGCGTACGGTCCGTGGCCCTTGCCCGAGCGGTGGGGGCGCGGACCGTACCCTTGTGCCCGTGCAGGAACTCCATGACGCGCCCCTCGCCCCCCTGACCACCTTCCGGCTGGGCGGCCCCGCCTCCCGGCTTCTCACGGCGACCACCGACGCCGAGGTGATCGAAGCCGTGCGCGAGGCCGACGGGAGCGGCACCCCGCTCCTCGTCATCGGCGGCGGCAGCAACCTGGTCATCGGCGACAAGGGCTTCGACGGCACCGCCCTGCGCATCGCGACCAAGGGCTTCGCCCTGGACGGCACGACGCTGGAACTCGCCGCCGGGGAGATCTGGACGGACGCCGTGGCCCGTACCGTCGAGGCCGGGCTCGCGGGCATCGAGTGCCTGGCCGGAATCCCGGGCTCCGCGGGTGCGACCCCGATCCAGAACGTCGGTGCGTACGGCCAGGAGGTCTCCGCCACCATCACGGAGGTCGTCGCCTACGACCGGTACGCCGAGGAAACGGTCACCATCCCGAACGCCGACTGCGCGTTCTCCTACCGGCACAGTCGCTTCAAGGCCGAACCCGACCGTTTCGTGGTGCTGCGTGTCCGCTTCGAGCTGGAGGACGCGGGCGGTCTGTCCGCGCCGCTGAGGTACGCCGAGACGGCCCGCGTCATGGGCGTCGAACAGGGCGAGCGCGTGCCCGCGGCGGCCGCCCGCGAAACGGTGCTCGCGCTCCGCGCCGGCAAGGGCATGGTGCTGGACCCGGAGGACCACGACTCCTGGTCGGCGGGCTCCTTCTTCACCAACCCGGTCCTTGAGGAGGCGGAGTACGAGGCGTTCCTCGCCCGCGCCAAGGACCGGCTCGGCCCCGAGGTGACGCCCCCCGCCTTCCCCGCGGACGGGGGACGCGTCAAGACCTCGGCGGCCTGGCTCATCGACAAGGCCGGTTTCACCAAGGGATACGGCACCGGCCCGGCCCGTATCTCCACCAAGCACACCCTCGCCCTCACCAACCGCGGCGAGGCGACCACCGAGGACCTCCTCGCGCTCGCCCGCGAGGTCGTCGCCGGAGTCCGCGAGGCGTTCGGCGTCACGCTCGTCAACGAACCGGTGACGGTCGGCGTGACCCTGTAGCGGTCGCCCCGCTCAGCACGCCACGCCCGCTCAGTACGCCACGCCCACGCCCTGCTTCACCGACGCCGGATCGTCGACCAGCGCCAGCATCGCGTGCGCCACATCGGCCCGCGAGATCGTCCGGCCGCTGCGCGGTGTGCCGCCGACGGCCGTCCGGTACGTCCCCGTCAGCGGCCCGTTGGTGAGCTTCGGCGGCCGTACGGACGTCCAGTCCGTCGCGCTCCGGGCCAGCGCGGCCTCCATCCGCGTCAGGTCCGCGTAGACCTCCTTGAGGATCGCCCCGACCATCTTGCGGACCAGCCGGTCCAGCAGCGGGTCGTCGGCCGGCCGGGGGCCGACCGGGGTCGCGCTGACCACCAGCAGCCGCCGCACCCCCTCCGCCTCCATCGCCGCCAGCACCGACCCGGTGAGCCGCTCGGCGATCCCGTCCGCCTTCCGGCCGCGCGAGCCGAGCGCGGAGAGCACCGCGTCCCGGCCCGCGACCGCCTCGCGCAGTGCCTCCGGCTCGTCCATGCGCGCGACCGTGTGGACCTGTACAGCGGAGAGCGGGACGGGCAGTCGCGCCGGGTCGCGGACCACTGCCGTCACCTCGTGGCCCGCCGCCACCGCCTGGCGGACGATTTCCTGACCGACGCCGCCCGTGGCGCCGAACACCGTGATCCTCATTGCGCACCCTCCCAGGGTGGGTAAGTATTCACTCACCCGTAGAGTGAGTGAATACTTACCACCTCGTCAAGCTTCGTTGGAGTGCACATGGAGCAGAAGCCGGCCCGCGTCCGCATCATCGACGCCGCCCATCAGCTGATGCTCACCATCGGCCTGGCCCGCGCCACCACCAAGGAGATCGCCAGAGCCGCGGACTGCTCGGAAGCCGCGCTCTACAAGTACTTCGCGAGCAAGGAAGAGCTGTTCGTGGTCGTGCTCAAGGAACGGCTGCCCAGGCTCAACCCGCTGCTCAAGCAGCTCATCGCGTCCCCGGGGTCGGGGGAGCGGACCGTCGAGCAGAACCTCACCGAGATCGCCCGCCAGGCCGCACTCTTCTACGAGCAGAGCTTCCCGATCGCCGCCTCGCTGTACGCCGAGCCCAGGCTCAAGGAACGCCACAACGAGGCGATGAGGGAACTCGGTACCGGTCCGCACACGCCCATCCGGGGCCTGGACGCCTATCTGCGCTCCGAACGGGCGGCGGGCCGGGTGCGGGCCGACGCGGACACCTACGCGGCCGCGTCGCTGCTGCTCGGAGCCTGCGCGCAGCGGGCCTTCGCCTACGAGGCCACGACGGCCGGGGCACCGCCGCAGTCCCTCGACGAGTTCGCCGCGTCCGTGGCCCGGGTGCTGATGCGTGGCATCGGGGCGTAACCGACCCGGCCCCGCCCTACCCCGCGGGCTTCGCCAGCCAGTCGTCGACGCCCGCCAGGAGCCGGTCCCGCACCGGGGCCGGCGCGGCGGAGCCCCGTAGCGACTGCCGGGCCAGTTCGGCCAGCTCCTCGTCCGTGAACGCGTGATGGCGCCGCACGAAGTCGTACTGCGCGGCCAGCCGGGAACCGAAGAGCAGCGGATCGTCCGCGCCCAGCGCCATCGGTACCCCGGCCTCGAACAGAGTGCGCAGGGGTACGTCGGCGGGCTTCTCGTAGACGCCGAGCGCCACGTTCGACGCCGGGCACACCTCGCAGGTCACCCCCCGCTCCGCCAGCCGGCGCAGCAGCCGCGGGTCCTCGGCGGCCCGTACGCCGTGGCCGATCCGGGCCGCGTCGAGATCGTCCAGGCAGTCCCGCACGCTGGCGGGGCCGGACAGCTCACCGCCGTGCGGCGCCGCCAGCAGACCGCCCTCGCGGGCGATGGCGAAGGCCCGGTCGAAGTCCCGGGCCATCCCGCGGCGCTCGTCGTTGGAGAGCCCGAACCCGACCACGCCCCGGTCCACGTACCGCACCGCGAGCCGGGCGAGCGTGCGGGCGTCCAGCGGATGCTTCATCCGGTTCGCCGCGATCACCACCCGGATCGGCAGACCCGTCTCGCGCGACGCACCGTCCACCGCGTCCAGGATGATCTCGATCGCCGGGATCAGCCCGCCGAGCAGGGGGGCGTACGAGGTGGGGTCGACCTGGATCTCCAGCCAGCCGGAGCCGTCCGCGACGTCCTCCTGGGCCGTCTCGCGCACCAGCCGCTGAATGTCCTCGGGGGCCCTGAGGCAGGACCGGGCGATGTCGTAGAGCCGCTGGAAGCGGAACCATCCGCGCTCGTCCGTGGCTCGCAGCCTGGGCGGCTCGCCGCTGGTCAGGGCTTCGGGCAGACGCACGCCGTACTTGTCGGCGAGTTCGAGCAGCGTCGTTGGCCGCATCGACCCGGTGAAATGCAGGTGCAGGTGGGCCTTGGGCAACAGCCGTACATCGCGCTCCATTCGAAGATCCTGCCGCACACGAGGGGTCGAGCGGTAGCCGCTTTCCCCATCGAGTTGACCCCCGAACGGACGAGCGACCCCCGGCCGGGGCCGGGGGTCGCTCGTCGAATGCGCGGGAGGCGTTACGCCCTGGCCTCGCCCAGCAGCTTCTGGATCCGCGAGACACCCTCGACGAGGTCCTCGTCGCCCAGCGCGTACGAGAGCCGCAGGTAGCCCGGCGTACCGAAGGCCTCGCCCGGTACGACCGCGACCTCGGCCTCGTCCAGGATCAGCGCCGCCAGCTCGACCGAAGTGGCCGGGCGCTTGCCGCGGATCTCCTTGCCGAGCAGCTCCTTCACCGAGGGGTACGCGTAGAACGCGCCCTCGGGCTCCGGGCACAGCACCCCGTCGATCTCGTTGAGCATCCGGACGATGGTCTGCCGGCGCCGGTCGAAGGCGGTACGCATCTCGGCGACCGCGTCCAGGTTCCCGGAGACGGCGGCCAGCGCGGCGACCTGGGCCACGTTGGAGACGTTGGACGTGGCGTGCGACTGCAGGTTGGTCGCGGCCTTGACGACGTCCGTCGGGCCGACGATCCAGCCCACCCGCCAGCCGGTCATCGCGTACGTCTTGGCGACACCGTTGACCACGATGCACTTGTCACGCAGTTCGGGCACGATCGCGGGCAGCGAGGTGAACTTCGCGTCGCCGTAGACCAGGTGCTCGTAGATCTCGTCGGTCAGCACCCACAGGCCGTGCTCGACGGCCCAGCGGCCGATCGCCTCGGCGTCGGCCTCGCTGTACACGGCGCCGGTCGGGTTCGAGGGCGAGACGAACAGGACGACCTTCGTGCGCTCCGTGCGCGCCGCCTCCAGCTGCTCGACGGAGACCCGGTAGCCGGTGGTCTCGTCGGCCACGACCTCCACCGGGACACCGCCCGCCAGCCGGATCGACTCGGGGTAGGTGGTCCAGTACGGGGCGGGGACGATGACCTCGTCGCCCGGGTCGAGGATCGCGGCGAACGCCTCGTAGATGGCCTGCTTGCCGCCGTTGGTCACCAGGATCTGCGAGGCGTCGACCTCGTAGCCGGAGTCGCGCAGCGTCTTCTCGGCGATGGCGGCCTTGAGCTCCGGGAGCCCTCCTGCCGGGGTGTAGCGGTGGTACTTCGGGTTGCGGCAGGCCTCGATCGCGGCGTCGACGATGTAGCCGGGGGTCGGGAAGTCGGGCTCACCGGCACCGAAGCCGATCACCGGACGGCCGGCGGCCTTGAGGGCCTTGGCCTTGGCGTCGACGGCGAGAGTGGCGGATTCGGAGATGGCACCGATGCGGGCGGAGACCCGGCGCTCGGAGGGGGAAGTTGCAGCGCTCATGACCTCCATGGTTCCAGACCGTGATCCCTGTCGGCACAACGGTTTCAGGGACCGGACACGACTCGTACAGCATGCGGACAACATGCGATCAGGAGTTGTCGGGAGCTATCTGTTCGACGCCGGGCCGCTGAACACGTACACTCACCTGTCGTTGGCCTTCACCAGCCACACCATTCCCGCACCGGGACCATCCGGCGGGATGCGGTAGGTTGGTGGAAACCACAAAGGGTCGTAGCTCAATTGGTAGAGCACTGGTCTCCAAAACCAGCGGTTGGGGGTTCAAGTCCCTCCGGCCCTGCTACACACTTCTTCGCCAGGAAGTGTGCGCATGTACGTACTTCAATGCACCGCCGTGCGGCTCCACCGGGCGCGGCACGGCCATGACCCGGAATCAGGTGAGAAGCGTGACGGACGCCGTGGGCTCCATCGACATGCCTGATGCCGAGGATGAAGTACCCGAGTCGAAGAAGAAGACCCGGAAGGGCGGCAAGCGCGGAAAGAAGGGCCCTCTGGGCCGCCTCGCGCTGTTCTACCGCCAGATCGTCGCCGAGTTGCGCAAGGTCGTCTGGCCGACTCGTAGCCAGCTGACGACTTACACCACCGTGGTGATTGTCTTCGTCGTCGTCATGATCGGTCTGGTTACCGTGATTGACTTCGGGTTCCAGCGGGTCATCAAGTACGTCTTCGGCTGATCCCGCGGAGGGCGCCTCATGGGCGCCCCTTTCGCATGTTCCACCCATTTGTATCCAGGAAGAAGCAGCCACCGTGTCTGACCCGAACCTGAACGACGCCGTCGAGCCGACGGCGGGCGCCTTCGAGTCCGCCGAGGACGAGCTCGACATCGTCGAGGCGGCGGACGCCGAGGAGCCGGACCAGGCTGAAGCTGCCGACGCCGCCGCAGGTGAGCCCGCCGAGCAGGCCGCCGTGCACGCCGAGGACGAGGCCGCAGAGGCCGACCCCGAGGGCGACGAGGACGCCGAGGAGCCCGCCGGGGCCGACGAGGAGGAGGCCGAGCCGGCCGCCCCCGTCGACGCCGTCACAGCCCTGCGCGATGAGCTGCGCGGCCTTCCCGGCGAGTGGTACGTCATTCACACGTACGCCGGTTACGAGAAGCGTGTGAAGGCCAACCTGGAGCAGCGCGCCGTCTCGCTCAACGTCGAGGACTTCATCTACCAGGCCGAAGTGCCCGAGGAAGAGATCGTCCAGATCAAGAACGGCGAGCGCAAGAACGTCCGCCAGAACAAGCTCCCGGGCTACGTCCTGGTGCGCATGGACCTGACGAACGAGTCCTGGGGCGTCGTCCGCAACACCCCCGGCGTCACCGGCTTCGTGGGCAACGCCTACGACCCGTACCCGCTGACCCTGGACGAGATCGTCAAGATGCTCGCCCCGGAGGCCGAGGAGAAGGCCGCCCGCGAGGCTGCCGAGGCCGAGGGCAAGCCGGCTCCGGCCCGCAAGGTCGAGGTCCAGGTGCTCGACTTCGAGGTCGGCGACTCGGTCACCGTCACCGACGGCCCGTTCGCGACGCTGCAGGCGACGATCAACGAGATCAACGCCGACTCGAAGAAGGTCAAGGGTCTCGTCGAGATCTTCGGCCGCGAGACCCCGGTCGAGCTCAGCTTCGACCAGATCCAGAAGAACTAGCGGCTTCCCGCCAGTTTCTGGACACATGCCTACCGAGCAGGTCAGACCGGCTGCGAAGCCCGTCTGACCTGCTCGGTTTTTGGTCGCGCAGCTATACCCGTTATCGTTGCGCGGTATGCCTCCATCCGGATGATCGGACGGCGGCGAAACACTCTCACTAGGACCCGGAGAGAGCAATGCCTCCCAAGAAGAAGAAGGTCACGGGGCTTATCAAGCTCCAGATCAACGCTGGTGCGGCCAACCCGGCCCCGCCGGTCGGCCCCGCGCTCGGCCAGCACGGCGTCAACATCATGGAATTCTGCAAGGCCTACAACGCCGCGACCGAGTCGCAGCGTGGCATGGTCGTGCCGGTGGAGATCACGGTCTACGAGGACCGTTCCTTCACCTTCGTGACCAAGACTCCGCCGGCCGCGAAGCTGATCCTCAAGGCCGCGGGCGTGGAGAAGGGCTCCGGCGAGCCGCACAAGACCAAGGTCGCCAAGCTGACGGCTGCCCAGGTCCGCGAGATCGCCACGACGAAGCTCCCCGACCTGAACGCCAACGACCTCGACGCCGCGTCGAAGATCATCGCTGGCACCGCCCGTTCCATGGGCATCACGGTCGAAGGCTGATTCAGCCCCTCACATCCCCAGTGGTAGGGCCAAGCGCTGGCCCGCACCACGACTCCACACCCTGAAACCAACAGGAGTAGAAGTGAAGCGCAGCAAGAACCTCCGCGCTGCGGACGCCAAGGTCGACCGGTCGCGCAACTACGCGCCGCTCGAGGCCGTCCGTCTCGCCAAGGACACAGCCTCCACCAAGTTCGACGGCACCGTCGAGGTCGCGTTCTGCCTGGGTGTCGACCCGCGCAAGGCCGACCAGATGGTCCGTGGCACCGTGAACCTCCCGCACGGCACCGGCAAGACCGCCCGGGTCCTGGTCTTCGCGACCGGTGACCGTGCTGCGGCCGCGGAAGCCGCGGGCGCCGACATCGTCGGCGCCGACGAGCTCATCGACGAGGTTGCGAAGGGTCGTCTGGACTTCGACGCCGTCGTCGCCACCCCGGACCTCATGGGCAAGGTCGGCCGCCTCGGCCGGGTGCTCGGTCCGCGTGGTCTGATGCCGAACCCGAAGACCGGCACCGTCACCCCCGATGTCGCCAAGGCTGTCAACGACATCAAGGGCGGCAAGATCGAGTTCCGCGTCGACAAGCACTCGAACCTGCACTTCATCATCGGCAAGGTCTCGTTCGACGACACCAAGCTGGTGGAGAACTACGCAGCGGCGCTGGAGGAGATCCTCCGTCTGAAGCCGTCCGCCGCCAAGGGCCGCTACATCAAGAAGGCCACCCTGGCCACCACGATGGGCCCCGGCATCCCGCTGGACGCCAACCGCACCCGTAACCTCCTCGTCGAGGAGGACCCGGCCGCCGTCTGAGCCCCAGCGCTCGGCAGCAAGCCGCGTCACGTGTGACATTGACGGGCCCCGCAACCTTTCGAGGTGCGGGGCCCGTCCTTGTATCCGTATTGCCGGAGGTCCTGTCGGACCCGTGCGTTAGCGTGAGGCCCCGACAGAGCCGAACGAGGGGTGGAAGCTGACATGAGGACCAATACCGTGCGACGCGTGTGTCTGTCGGTGGCAGCGGCAGCGGCGCTGACGTCGGTCGCGGCCTGCAGCGGATCGGACAGCGGCAAGAGCGACAACCACGGCAGCGGCGTCGTGAAGGCCGACCCGATCGCCGCGCTGCGCGCCGTGCAGAAGAAGACCGGTGGGGAGAGCTCGGCGAAGGTCGAGGGCACCACCCAGATGGGCACCACCATGTCCATGGAGCAGAGCGGCACCATCGACTGGACCGACGGTCTCACGGGCTCCATGGAGATCACGTACACCGGCGGCAGCATGGCGGACGCCATGAAGCAGACCGGCGGCACCGGCACCATGCAGGCCCGCTACTTCAAGGACGGCTACGTCGTCAACATGGGCGACGGCTTCGCGAAGCAGACCGGCGGCAAGCACTGGATCAGCTACCGCTACGCCGACCTCGCCAAGATAGCGGGCGCCTCCGGTGAGGCGATGAAGCAGCAGATGCAGAACACCACGCCCGACCAGGGCGTGAAGTCGCTGCTGGCCTCCGGCGATGTGAAGAAGGTCGGCAAGGAGGACGTACGGGGCGTCTCCGCCACGCACTACTCCGGCACCGTCGACGTCGCCGCGCTGACCGCGAAGAACTCCGAGCTCGACGCCGATCAGGTGGAGCAGCTGAAGAAGCAGCTGAGCGACGCCGGCATCACGACGGAGACGGTCGACATCTGGGTCGACGACAACGACCTGCTGGTCAAGAAGACCGAGCGCGGCCAGATGAAGACCGGCGAGCTCAATTCCACGGTGTACTACAGCGACTACGGAACGAAGGTCTCCGTCGAGCAGCCCCCGGCTTCCGACACGGTCGACTTCGCCGAACTGCTGAAGCAGCAGCAGGGAGCGGGTTCGGGCGCGTCCTGAACCTCCCGCGCCGCCCTGAGCGGGACGGATTTGCTCGGCGCGACCCCGGTCGCGTACTCTCCTACAGAAGCCAAAGACCGCTGGTCGTTGCTGCGCTCTCGCAAGAGGGAACAGCGACCGAAGGATCCGTTGAGTACGGGCGACCTGCGCAGGTGACTGTGGAAAGCTCCCGGATTCATTCGGTCGAGCTACGCCCTGGCGCCTGCGCCGGGGCGTTTCGTCTTTCCCGGCCCCTTCTGAGCGGTCCTCATCACCCGGAAGGAGGCCGACGCTCATGGCAAGGCCCGACAAGGCTGCCGCGGTAGCCGAGCTCGCGGACCAGTTCCGCAGCTCGAACGCCGCCGTGCTGACCGAGTACCGGGGTCTCACCGTGGCGCAGCTCAAGACGCTGCGTCGTTCGCTCGGTGAGAACGCCCAGTACGCCGTGGTGAAGAACACGCTGACCAAGATTGCGGCCAACGAGGCCGGGATCACTTCGCTGGACGACCAGTTCACTGGTCCGACGGCGGTTGCCTTCATCACCGGTGACCCGGTGGAGTCGGCGAAGGGTCTTCGTGACTTCGCCAAGGAGAACCCGAACCTGATCATCAAGGGCGGTGTCCTTGACGGCAAGGCGCTGTCCGCCGATGAGATCAAGAAGCTTGCGGACCTCGAGTCCCGCGAGGTTCTGCTCAGCAAGCTGGCCGGTGCCTTCAAGGGCAAGCAGTCCCAGGCTGCTTCGCTCTTCCAGGCGCTGCCGTCGAAGTTCGTCCGCACCGCGGAGGCGCTTCGCGTCAAGCTCGAAGAGCAGGGCGGTGCCGAGTAACTCGGCTCGCGCATTGATCGTCGCCCACTAGGGAGACGGTCGCAGCGGGCCGAACGTACGCCCGCCTACATGTACATCCGGCACCTGCCGAATTAGTGGAAGGACGCCATCATGGCGAAGCTGTCCCAGGACGACCTGCTCGCGCAGTTCGAAGAGATGACCCTCATCGAGCTCTCCGAGTTCGTGAAGGCCTTCGAGGAGAAGTTCGACGTCACCGCCGCCGCGGCCGTCGCCGTCGCCGGCCCGGCCGGCCCGGCCGCCGCCGCCGAGGCTGCCCCGGAGCAGGACGAGTTCGACGTCATCCTCACCGGCGCCGGCGAGAAGAAGATCCAGGTCATCAAGGTCGTGCGTGAGCTGACCTCGCTGGGTCTGAAGGAGGCCAAGGACCTCGTCGACGGCACCCCGAAGCCGGTCCTCGAGAAGGTCGCCAAGGAGGCCGCCGAGAAGGCTGCCGAGTCCCTCAAGGCCGCCGGCGCTTCCGTCGAGGTCAAGTGACTCAGGGAGTCTGCTGACTCCTTCTGACGCCCCGTGCCGGTCGGCACGGACGTCATCGAACGAAGGGCGATCACCCATCCGGGTGGTCGCCCTTCGGCGTCCCCGAGGTGGCTGCCTTGCTCTTCCGGCGCCGACGAGTATGGTGATCTTCGCCGTTGCCTCTCGGGGGCGGCCGACCGGCGCCGGGAGGCGGTCGGGTGAGGACCTCGGGGCTCTGTCCCCGCAGGGGGGCCTTGACGAACCGCACGCGGCGCGCAATTCTCAGGACGCGTCGTCACAATCGATCCGAATCCGAGGCATGGATCGTGGGCGAAGCGGGCAGTAAAGAAGAGCGCAGCACGCGCAAGGGCTAGCCGTAGGTGTTGAGAAGAGCTGTTGAGAGCAACGTGGGTCTCTGAGAACCCCGACTGGACATCAGTGTGCCGTTTGGCTACACTGACCCTTTGCGCTGCCTGTTAGCTGCCTCCTGCCCGTCACCAGGGGCATGCCCACGCTTGAGCACCGATGACTGATCGCCTCTGACCTGGCCTTATTCAGCCGAATCAGAAGCAGACTGTCATCGTGTCCGGCTTGGGACCGGTACGCGCGTAGTGAGTCCGAGCCCTCGGAAGGACCCCCTCTTGGCCGCCTCGCGCAACGCCTCGACCGCGAATACGAACAACGGTGCCAGCACCGCCCCGCTGCGCATCTCCTTTGCAAAGATCAAGGAGCCCCTCGAGGTTCCGAACCTCCTCGCGCTGCAGACCGAGAGCTTTGACTGGCTCCTCGGCAATGCCGCATGGAAGGCTCGCGTCGAGGCTGCTCTGGACAGCGGACAGAACGTCCCGACCAAGTCCGGCCTGGAAGAGATCTTCGAGGAGATCTCGCCGATCGAGGACTTCTCCGGGTCGATGTCGCTGACTTTCCGCGACCACCGCTTCGAGCCCCCGAAGAACTCGATCGACGAGTGCAAGGAGCGCGACTTCACGTTCGCCGCCCCGCTCTTCGTCACCGCTGAGTTCACCAACAACGAGACCGGCGAGATCAAGTCCCAGACGGTCTTCATGGGCGACTTCCCGCTCATGACCAACAAGGGCACCTTCGTCATCAACGGCACCGAGCGTGTCGTCGTGTCGCAGCTGGTCCGCTCGCCGGGTGTCTACTTCGACTCCTCCATCGACAAGACGTCCGACAAGGACATCTTCTCCGCCAAGATCATCCCGTCCCGGGGTGCCTGGCTGGAGATGGAGATCGACAAGCGCGACATGGTCGGTGTCCGTATCGACCGCAAGCGCAAGCAGTCCGTCACCGTTCTCCTGAAGGCTCTCGGTTGGACGACCGAGCAGATCCTGGAGGAGTTCGGCGAGTACGAGTCGATGCGCGCCACCCTGGAGAAGGACCACACCCAGGGCCAGGACGACGCGCTGCTCGACATCTACCGCAAGCTGCGTCCGGGCGAGCCGCCCACCCGTGAGGCCGCTCAGACGCTGCTGGAGAACCTCTACTTCAACCCGAAGCGCTACGACCTCGCGAAGGTCGGCCGCTACAAGGTGAACAAGAAGCTCGGCGCCGACGAGCCGCTCGACGCCGGTGTGCTCACCAGCGACGACGTCATCGCGACGATCAAGTACCTGGTCAAGCTGCACGCCGGTGAGACCGAGACGGTCGGCGAGTCCGGCCGCTCGATCATGGTCGAGACCGACGACATCGACCACTTCGGCAACCGTCGTATCCGCAACGTCGGCGAGCTGATCCAGAACCAGGTCCGTACGGGTCTCGCCCGTATGGAGCGCGTCGTGCGCGAGCGCATGACCACCCAGGACGTCGAGGCGATCACGCCGCAGACCCTGATCAACATCCGGCCGGTCGTCGCCTCCATCAAGGAGTTCTTCGGCACCAGCCAGCTGTCCCAGTTCATGGACCAGAACAACCCGCTGTCGGGCCTGACGCACAAGCGTCGTCTCAACGCCCTCGGCCCGGGTGGTCTCTCCCGTGAGCGGGCCGGCTTCGAAGTCCGTGACGTGCACCCCTCGCACTACGGCCGCATGTGCCCGATCGAGACGCCCGAAGGCCCGAACATCGGTCTGATCGGCTCGCTGGCCTCCTACGGCCGGATCAACGCGTTCGGCTTCATCGAGACGCCGTACCGCAAGGTCGTCGAGGGCCAGGTCACCGACGAGGTCGACTACCTGACCGCTGACGAGGAGGACCGCTTCGTCATCGCGCAGGCCAACGCGCCGCTGACCGAGGAGCTCCGGTTCGCCGAGTCCCGCGTGCTGGTCCGCCGCCGTGGCGGCGAGGTCGACTACGTGCCCGGCACGGACGTCGACTACATGGACGTCTCGCCGCGCCAGATGGTGTCCGTCGCGACCGCGATGATCCCCTTCCTGGAGCACGACGACGCCAACCGTGCCCTCATGGGCGCGAACATGATGCGTCAGGCGGTGCCGCTGATTAAGTCGGAGGCCCCGCTCGTCGGCACCGGCATGGAGTACCGCTGCGCCACCGACGCCGGCGACGTGCTCAAGGCCGAGAAGGACGGTGTGGTCCAGGAGGTCTCCGCGGACTACATCACCGTCACCAACGACGACGGCACGTACACCACGTACCGCATCGCCAAGTTCATGCGCTCCAACCAGGGCACCTCGGTCAACCAGAAGGTTGTCGTCTCCGAGGGCGACCGGGTCGTCGCCGACCAGGTCCTCGCCGACGGTCCGGCCACCGAGAACGGTGAGATGGCCCTCGGCAAGAACCTGCTCGTGGCGTTCATGCCGTGGGAGGGTCACAACTACGAGGACGCGATCATCCTGTCGCAGCGCCTCGTGCAGGACGACGTCCTCTCCTCGATCCACATCGAGGAGCACGAGGTCGACGCCCGTGACACCAAGCTCGGCCCGGAGGAGATCACCCGGGACATCCCGAACGTCTCCGAAGAGGTCCTCGCCGACCTCGACGAGCGCGGCATCATCCGTATCGGTGCCGAGGTCGTCGCCGGTGACATCCTCGTCGGCAAGGTCACGCCCAAGGGTGAGACCGAGCTGACCCCCGAGGAGCGCCTGCTCCGCGCGATCTTCGGTGAGAAGGCGCGCGAGGTGCGCGACACCTCGCTGAAGGTGCCGCACGGTGAGATCGGCAAGGTCATCGGCGTCCGCGTCTTCGACCGCGAAGAGGGCGACGAGCTGCCGCCGGGCGTGAACCAGCTGGTTCGCGTCTACGTCGCGCAGAAGCGCAAGATCACCGACGGTGACAAGCTCGCCGGCCGTCACGGCAACAAGGGCGTCATCTCGAAGATCCTGCCGATCGAGGACATGCCGTTCCTGGAGGACGGCACCCCGGTCGACATCATCCTCAACCCGCTGGGTGTCCCGTCCCGAATGAACCCGGGACAGGTCCTGGAGATCCACCTCGGCTGGCTCGCCAGCCGCGGCTGGGACGTCTCCGGCCTCGGTGACGAGTGGGCCAAGCGCCTGCAGTCCATCGGCGCCGACCAGGTCGCCCCCGGCACCAACGTCGCCACCCCCGTCTTCGACGGTGCGCGCGAGGACGAGATCTCCGGTCTCTTCGAGGCCACGATCCCGAACCGCGACGGCGACCGCCTGGTGCAGCCCTCCGGCAAGGCCAAGCTGTTCGACGGCCGCTCCGGCGAGCCGTTCCCGGACCCGGTCTCGGTCGGCTACATGTACATCCTGAAGCTGCACCACCTCGTCGACGACAAGCTGCACGCTCGTTCGACGGGCCCGTACTCCATGATCACCCAGCAGCCGCTGGGTGGTAAGGCTCAGTTCGGTGGACAGCGATTCGGTGAGATGGAGGTGTGGGCCCTTGAGGCTTACGGCGCCGCGTACGCCCTCCAGGAGCTCCTGACGATCAAGTCCGACGACGTGACCGGCCGCGTGAAGGTCTACGAGGCCATCGTCAAGGGCGAGAACATCCCCGAGCCGGGCATCCCTGAGTCCTTCAAGGTGCTCATCAAGGAAATGCAGTCGCTCTGTCTCAATGTGGAGGTGCTGTCCTCGGACGGCATGTCCATCGAGATGCGCGACACGGACGAGGACGTCTTCCGCGCGGCGGAGGAGCTCGGTATCGACCTGTCCCGGCGCGAGCCGAGCAGCGTCGAAGAGGTCTGACGGGTTGGCCGGCCGGATCCCTGTGATCCGGCCGGCTCTCCCCGGACCCGTTCAGACCATTGCTGAAGTGCCCCGATTTCTCGCCTGACGCGAGGGGGCTCGAACCCCCGAAAGAGGGATTGACGACAAGTGCTCGACGTCAACTTCTTCGACGAGCTGCGGATCGGCCTTGCCACCGCGGACGACATCCGGACCTGGTCCCACGGCGAAGTGAAGAAGCCGGAGACCATCAACTACCGCACGCTCAAGCCCGAAAAGGACGGACTCTTCTGCGAGAAGATCTTCGGTCCTACCCGGGACTGGGAGTGCTACTGCGGCAAGTACAAGCGTGTCCGCTTCAAGGGCATCATCTGTGAGCGCTGTGGCGTCGAGGTCACGCGCGCCAAGGTGCGCCGTGAGCGCATGGGCCACATCGAGCTTGCCGCTCCCGTCACCCACATCTGGTACTTCAAGGGCGTCCCGTCGCGCCTGGGCTACCTCCTCGACCTCGCGCCGAAGGACCTGGAAAAGGTCATCTACTTCGCCGCGTACATGATCACGTTCGTGGACGAGGAGCGCCGTACGCGCGATCTGCCCTCGCTGGAGGCGCACGTCTCCGTCGAGCGTCAGCAGATCGAGAACCGCCGCGACGCCGACCTGGAAGCCCGCGCCAAGAAGCTCGAGACCGACCTGGCCGAGCTGGAGGCCGAGGGCGCCAAGGCCGATGTGCGCCGCAAGGTGCGCGAAGGTGCCGAGCGCGAGATGAAGCAGCTGCGCGACCGTGCGCAGCGCGAGATCGACCGTCTCGACGAGGTGTGGAGCCGCTTCAAGAACCTCAAGGTCCAGGACCTTGAGGGCGACGAGCTGCTCTACCGCGAGCTGCGTGACCGCTTCGGCACGTACTTCGACGGCTGCATGGGTGCCGCCGCCCTGCAGAAGCGCCTGGAGTCCTTCGACCTCGACGAGGAGGCCGAGCGCCTCCGCGAGATCATCCGTACCGGCAAGGGCCAGAAGAAGACCCGTGCGCTCAAGCGCCTCAAGGTCGTCTCCGCGTTCCTGCAGACCAGCAACAAGCCCAAGGGCATGGTGCTCGACTGCGTGCCGGTCATCCCGCCGGACCTGCGTCCGATGGTGCAGCTGGACGGTGGCCGCTTCGCGACCTCCGACCTGAACGACCTGTACCGCCGTGTGATCAACCGCAACAACCGCCTCAAGCGTCTCCTTGACCTCGGTGCCCCCGAGATCATCGTGAACAACGAGAAGCGGATGCTGCAGGAGGCCGTCGACGCGCTGTTCGACAACGGCCGCCGCGGTCGCCCGGTCACCGGTCCCGGTAACCGCCCGCTCAAGTCCCTCAGCGACATGCTGAAGGGCAAGCAGGGTCGATTCCGTCAGAACCTTCTCGGTAAGCGTGTGGACTACTCCGCGCGTTCCGTGATCGTCGTCGGCCCGCAGCTCAAGCTGCACCAGTGCGGTCTGCCGAAGGCCATGGCGCTGGAGCTCTTCAAGCCGTTCGTGATGAAGCGCCTGGTCGACCTGAACCACGCGCAGAACATCAAGTCGGCCAAGCGCATGGTCGAGCGCGGCCGCACCGTGGTGTACGACGTCCTCGAAGAGGTCATCGCCGAGCACCCGGTGCTGCTGAACCGTGCACCGACCCTGCACCGCCTCGGCATCCAGGCCTTCGAGCCGCAGCTGGTCGAGGGCAAGGCCATCCAGATCCACCCGCTCGTCTGCACCGCGTTCAACGCGGACTTCGACGGTGACCAGATGGCCGTGCACCTGCCGCTCTCCGCGGAGGCGCAGGCCGAGGCCCGCATCCTGATGCTGTCCTCGAACAACATCCTGAAGCCGGCCGACGGCCGTCCCGTCACCATGCCGACCCAGGACATGGTGCTGGGCCTGTTCTTCCTCACCACGGACGAGGAGGAGCGCAAGGTCATCGGCCAGGGCCGTTCCTTCGGCTCCACGGCCGAGGCGATCATGGCCTTCGACGCCCGCGAGCTGTCGCTCCAGGCGAAGGTCGACATCCGCTTCCCGGTGGGCACCATCCCGCCGCGCAGCTGGGTGCCGCCGGTCGCCGAGGAAGGCGAGCAGGAGTACCAGCAGGGCGACACGTTCAGGCTGCGTACGTCCCTGGGCCGCGCGCTCTTCAACGAGCTGCTGCCCGAGGACTACCCGTTCGTCGACTACTCGGTCGGCAAGAAGCAGCTCTCCGAGATCGTCAACGACCTCGCCGAGCGCTACCCCAAGGTCATCGTGGCGGCGACGCTCGACAACCTGAAGGCGGCGGGCTTCTACTGGGCGACCCGTTCCGGTGTCACCGTGGCCATCTCCGACGTCGTGGTCCCCGAGGCCAAGAAGGCGATCGTCGCGGGCTACGAGGCGCAGGACGAGAAGGTCCAGAAGCAGTACGAGCGCGGTCTGATCACCAAGGACGAGCGCACGCAGGAGCTCATCGCGATCTGGACCAAGGCGACCAACGAGGTTGCCGAGGCGATGAACGCGAACTTCCCCAAGACGAACCCCATCTTCATGATGGTTGACTCGGGTGCCCGAGGAAACATGATGCAGATGCGTCAGATCGCCGGTATGCGTGGTCTGGTGTCCAACGCCAAGAACGAGACGATCCCGCGTCCCATCAAGGCGTCCTTCCGTGAGGGCCTCACCGTTCTGGAGTACTTCATCTCCACGCACGGTGCCCGTAAGGGTCTGGCGGACACCGCCCTGCGTACCGCCGACTCGGGTTACCTGACCCGTCGTCTGGTGGACGTCTCGCAGGACGTGATCATTCGCGAGGAGGACTGCGGCACCGACCGCGGCCTCAAGCTGAAGATCGCCGTCAAGGGTGCGGACGGTGTGCTCCGCAAGACGGAGGACGTCGAGACCTCGGTCTACGCCCGCATGCTCGCCGAGGACGTCGTCGTCGACGGCAAGGTCATCGCGCCTGCCAACGTCGACCTCGGTGACGTCCTGATCGACGCCCTGGTGGGCGCCGGCGTCGAGGAGGTCAAGACCCGTTCGGTCCTGACCTGTGAGTCCGCGGTCGGCACCTGTGCCTTCTGCTACGGACGCTCGCTCGCCACCGGCAAGCTGGTCGACATCGGTGAGGCGGTCGGCATCATCGCCGCCCAGTCCATCGGTGAGCCCGGTACCCAGCTGACGATGCGTACCTTCCACACCGGTGGTGTGGCCGGTGACGACATCACCCAGGGTCTGCCCCGAGTCGTCGAGCTCTTCGAAGCCCGTACGCCCAAGGGTGTCGCCCCGATCTCGGAGTCCGCGGGCCGGGTCCGGATCGAGGAGACCGAGAAGACCAAGAAGCTCGTGGTCACGCCGGACGACGGCAGCGACGAGATCCCCTTCCCGATCTCCAAGCGCGCCCGTCTGCTCGTGGGCGAGGGCGACCACGTCGAGGTGGGCCAGAAGCTCACCGTGGGTGCCACCAACCCGCACGACGTGCTGCGGATCCTCGGTCAGCGCGCGGTCCAGGTCCACCTGGTCGGCGAGGTCCAGAAGGTCTACAACTCGCAGGGTGTGTCGATCCACGACAAGCACATCGAGATCATCATCCGGCAGATGCTGCGCCGCGTGACGATCATCGAGTCCGGCGACGCGGAGCTGCTGCCGGGCGAGCTCGTCGAGCGCTCGAAGTTCGAGACCGAGAACCGTCGTGTGGTCACCGAGGGCGGTCACCCCGCCTCCGGCCGTCCGCAGCTGATGGGTATCACCAAGGCCTCGCTGGCGACGGAATCCTGGCTGTCGGCCGCCTCCTTCCAGGAGACGACCCGAGTCCTGACGGATGCGGCGATCAACGCCAAGTCCGACAGCCTCATCGGCCTCAAGGAGAACGTCATCATCGGTAAGCTCATCCCGGCCGGTACGGGCCTGTCCCGCTACCGCAACATCCGGGTCGAGCCGACCGAGGAGGCCAAGGCCGCGATGTACTCGGCCGTCGGCTACGACGACATCGACTACTCGCCGTTCGGCACGGGCTCCGGCCAGGCCGTTCCGCTGGAGGACTACGACTACGGTCCGTACAACCAGTAAGCGAGTCGCTTGACCGACCGGAGGGCGGTCACCCCGTTTCGTACGGGGTGGCCGCCCTCCGGCGTATCCCGGTGTGCCGCACCGGCCGTCACGGCTACAGGTAGTGCCGCAGATGGTGCAGCCGGGTCGGGAAGTCGGGGTGGGTGGAGAGCAGCCGGGCGGGCGTCGACTCGCGCTCCATCCGTCCTCCCATGACGGCGAGGGCCTCCTGCCGTGCCCGGATCTCGTTCGCGTGCATCGTCTCCAGCACCTCGGCCAGTTTCGGCGCGAATCCGAGTGCGGCGGCGTGGCGGTCGGCACGCAGCTCGGCGCGGCGTCCCACCGCTGCCGACAGATACGGGAGTACGAGAAGCAGCGGAAACCCGTACAGGATCGCGGCAGCGGTGGAGGCGAGCCCGCCGATCGCAAGGAGCAGGACGCCGACGGCGAAGTAGACGGCACACCTGGCAGGCGTGACGACGGAGCGGGCCATCACGCGGAGGACGCGCCAGGCCGCCCGGCCCGGCAGCCCGTACCAGTGGCCCAGCAGTAACGACCACGCATGGCCGCCGGTGTGGTGACCCAGCTCATGGGCGAGTACGGCGGCCAGCTGGCCACTCGGCAACTGTTCCAGCGCGAACCGGGTGACCCCCACGATGTGGCCCGCGGCGGCGTACGCGTTGAGGCCGTCGCTCTCCTCGATCCAGAGCTGATACAGCGCTCCGTCGATGCCGGCGATGGCCGTCACCTCCCGCCAGACCGGCTCCAGCCGAGCGGCTTCCTGCGGCATCGGGCGCCGGAGTCCAAGCAGGTAGCGGGCGAGAAGATCCTCTGTGGGCCGGTGGAAGACCAGGACGCCGGATGCCAGCCAGAGCATGACCGGTATCCAGAACGGCAGCCCGAGGCAGCCGTCCAGGATCGCGCTCATCAGCAGCACCACCAGCATGCTCATCAGGAAGGCCGGCAGCGCCAGTGTCAGTTGTCCGAGTGCGGTGATGTCCACACGCCGCTGATGCGCTGCGTAGTACACGCGTCGGCCCGGCCCATGCTCGTAGATCAAGTCATCGGGCGCGGTCGGTGCGGTGGCGGTCAGGTGCGGATCCGGGGGCGGTACGACCCCGTCGTCGGCCGGGGACTGCACGGAGCCGCTGTCCGCCGGTGCGGGCCCGTCGCCCGGGTCCTGGGGCTGAGGTGTTGGTGGAGTCATGGTCATCCTTTGGCATGAGGAGTGTCAGCCGAGGAGTAGCGAGGCGGGGAGCAGGACGGCGCCGACGGAGTAGGCGAGCAGCCCCACACGTATCCACTGGTGCTTGCACACGGCGATCCGGCTGGTTTCGGTCAGGGCCGTGACGAGCGCGGCGGCCGGGGCCCTCTCGGTGGTGTCGAGGGCTTCGGACAGCCGGTTCTGTCGGGCGGCGCGCCGGATGTCCCCGAAGTAGGTGAGAGGGGCCCCGGGGACCCAGGCACTGCCGCGGTAGCGCGGGAATATGGCCATCAGCATGGAGAGCAGTGCGGTCGCCAGCCCGCCGACGCCTGTCCACCACAGGGCCGTACCGGGGACGGAGAGCGTGTTCGGGTGCCACTCGCTGCCGGCCAGCCAGCCGCTGATCACGCCTGCGGTCATGCCGAGCGCGGCGACCAGTACGGACGCCTTGCTGTCGGCCCGTGCGATCTCGGACCGCAGATCGAGGAGGAGCCGCGCCCCGGCATCGGCGTTCCGGTTCGATGGACTGTCGGTCATGTGCTGCGGCCCTCCTGGCCCGGTGCTCCGGCCAAGTCCGTGTCCGGCGGCATGTCCGTGGACTCGGCTGCGTCGGTCACCCCGCCCCGGTCAGCCGGTCCTGCGGCGTCCGCCGTCGTGTCTTCGACGGAGGCGGACGCCGGCCGGGGGAGGGGAGAGCCTGCGGCAGTCACCGGCCTTGTCCTCGGCACACCGGTCCCGTCGGCTGCTCTGCGCATGCCTTCCGCACCGGCCGACGGTGTGGCCGTGCCCGTTGGTTTCAGGGGAGTGCTGCCGTAGCCCGGCGGCGGCTGCCAGCCCGGCAAGTGGCTCAACGGGGCACCCGCCTCCGGGTCGGCCCTGCGGAAGGGGGTGCCGTCGAGCCGGTGCGCCTCCCCGCCGTTTGTGCCGATGCCGCCGATCAGGTCGAAGTCCGGCCAGGATGTGCCCCCCGTGACCGCTTCCGGTACCGCTCTCGGCGCGTCCTGCGGCATCGACACGGTCAGCCGGCCCTCAGCAGTGCTCTGCGCGGTGACTCCCGGAAGGTGCTGGTTCAGTACGTCGATCAACGCCTGGAGAGCCTTCTTCTTCGGTGCCTCCAGCTCGTGGTTCTCCGCGCTGTCGCCCTTCAGCAGTTCGCCCGCCAGCTCCATCTGCGCTTTGATCATGTGCAGCTGGTCCTGGCGCAGGCTGGTCACCACGAGCCTGGTGTCCTCGGGATGGTCGGCCAGATGGAGCGCCCATGCGCGGACCCCGCCCTGTTCCAAGTGCTTTTCGTAGAAGGCGATCTTTTCCGCGTTCACCCGCTGCAGCTCCATCTGCCGTCGGGCCCGGTCGACCGCCTCCGCGTGCTGCCACTTCTGCTGTTGCAACCTCAGTTCGTGCTGCTGCTCCTCGAATTCGGCCGCGCGCCCCCACTGCAACGCGTCCTGCTCCCTGACGCGCCGGTCGATCGCGGCATCGTGCTCCCTGCCGCGCTGCTCGGTGTGCACCTGCTCGGTGGCCGCGTGGTCGATGGACCTCATGCGCCGCACATGGTCGATGGCCCCCTGGTCCCCGCGCAGCCGTACGGTCCAGGTCACCGAGAGTCCCGCCTGGGTGCCGAGCGCACCCTGTGCGCGCACTTCCCGCAGCAGTGCCTCCTCGGCCTCCGCGCTCCGGGACGCGGGGTAGCGGCGGGTGACGGCCCGGGCCGGCTGTTCCAGCTCGCTGATCAGCAGCCGTGGCACGTCACGGTGGCGGCTCGCCACGAACAGCGCGGGGTCGACGACCTGCCACGACAGTTCGACGACCACCCCGAACTCGAAGGCGTCGTCGTCGCTGGGCAGGCCGATCTCCTCGCGCACGGGATGGACGCCCATGTCGACCTCGTACACCGAGGTGTATCGCTTCGCGGCAGCTCCGGCCCGGGTGGGCCGGAGCGGTGGAAGGTAGGTGTCGTACGAGCCGTCCGGGGCCGAGAAGACCAGGGCGTGGTCGATGCGGGTGAGCGGGCGGCGGGCGAATCCGAAGCGGGACAGCTGCCGCACCGTGACCACCGGGTCGGTCAACCGCGTTCCGCGGTCGGCCCGTTGGTCCCAGTCGGGTGCTCGGCGGAATTCGGGCATGGGGCACTCTCCTGTTGCTCTTGCTGAGGTCGCAGGTCAGGGATGAGACAGGACGGCCAGCAGCCGGCCTGCCACGGGCGGGGGATCGGCGCCGTCCTCGCCGGGCATCGTCCGCAGGAGATGGCTGAGCCGCTGGTGCTCCGACGACGTGGTGACGAGTGAGGGCAGCAGCGCGGCGAGCGCCCACTCCGTGGTGGGGTCGTGGTCCGCCGAAAGCGTCCAGAGGCGCAGTACGTCGAGGGCCTCCCGGGTGTGGCCCCGGCTTCCCAGAGCGGTGCGCCACAGCTCGACGATGCTGGTGGCGGCCGGTGTCCGCGAGGCCGACGCCCGTGCGTACCAGGACAGAACGAGCGGTTGTCCGTGGCGTTCGTCCTGCTCGGTCCGACGGCAGGCGCTGATGAAGCCGCCGAGTGCGAGATCGGTCGCCGGACGGTCGTCGTGCAGCGTCCTGAGCAGCCCCGCGAGCACGTCGTCGCCCGCCGGTGACAGCAGCAGAAGCTCTACGGACTCGGCGAGTTGCCCCGAGAGATCCGCGTCGGGCTCCGGCTGTCCCGCCTGGTGCCGGGCTGCCGCGCGCAGCGCCGCCAGGGTTTCGGCCGGGCGTTCCGGGCCGATCAGTCCATGGGCGCGGATGGCCACCCAGCGCAGCGACGACTCGTCGCTCTCGCACCAGGCGTCGAGGATGCGCGGCACATTGGGAGTGCCCAGCACGTGGGTGAGCGTGAGCGCGTTGACGGCGACGAGGCGCTGTCGGTAGAGGTGGGAGGAAGCCCACGGCTCGATGACCAGTGCCATGGCGGACGGCAGATCGGTATGGGCGAGTACGGCGACGGTGGAGGCGGCACGGGTGCGTACGAACGGCCGCCCGTCTCCTGCCAGCCGCTGCAACCAGTGCACGAGCGCGGGCCGTGCCGAGGGGTGCCCGGTCCATACCTCGCGCAGCAGTACGAGCGAGGCCCGCTCGTCCCGATAGGCGGCCTTCACCTGCCGGACCGGACCCCACTCGGTGGCTTCCTCGGCGTCGAACCGACGGGCTCGGGCCAGCTGGAGCCGCTTGCCGATGTGCGTGCCGAAGACCGGGACGGTGGGGAACCGCGCCCCGTCCTGGATCTCCTGGAGGAAGGTGTAGAGCAGATCGCTCAGTTCCGCCGTCAGGGCGTACGGCCCCTCGTCGAACGCGGCCAGGGCGACGAGGAACGCCTTGTCCCGCAGGTGCAGCACGGTCCCGTCGTCCTCGAACCACTCCTGGACCTGGTTCTCCAACGCGACCAGGGAGAAGTCCCCGAGCTGAGTGGCGTCGGCCTCCCCGGCCGCGTACCTCGCCAGGAGCCGGGCGAACTCGGCGGCCTCGCGCGGCTGATGGCTGCGTTCGAGGAACGCGGTCACGGCGGGCAGGGACAGCAGCTCCGACACGTGGTCCTCGCCCACCAGCACCGTCAGGTGCGCGGCGAGGACATCACCCGGCGGGGGAGCCTGCCAGCTCACCACCGGTACGTCCTCCAGCAAGGCCGTCGGCCCCACGGTGATCACCAGATACGCGTTCTCGCCCAGCTCCTTGCGGGCGGCCAACAGGTCCGCCTCGCGCAGCGGCCGGCTCCGCTCGGTGATCAGATCGCAGAGGACATGGCCGGTGCGGCCGTCCCGTGCCTCGCCGCCACCGAGTCCGGCCGTGAGCTGCCCGGGGGTGGTGTCCCGGCCGATCGCCTGGACCGGAGCGGCGCCGAGCCGGTGCAGCAGCATGAGCGCGGCGGTCCGCCGACCCGCGAAATACGGGCCCGACAGCACCAGGACATGCTCCTCGCGCAGCCGGTCGACCAACGCGTCGAAGTCGGCGCACGCGGGCACGAAACAGGCCGACAACTCCTCCAAGGTGGACTGTGCGATCTCGCCCGAGGCATGGAGTGCGGAGGACGCGCCGAACTGGTAGATGATCTCGGTCCGGTCGAGCAGGACGTCCCCGTAGAAGGTGCCGCCACCGATGCCGTGATTGATCCCGCCGAAGACGCCCCCGCCGACCTGGGTGCCGTCCCCGAACCCCATGGTCCGTGGGGTGTGGTTCTCCAGGTCCCGCCGGGCCGCCCAGGCGGGCTGCGGCTGATCGGTCCCCTCGGTCGCCTCCCCGTCGCCGTGACGGCCGTCCTGCGCCTCGGAAGGCTGGTCGCCTCCGGTCGAGGGCTGGGAGCCGTGCGGCTGCTCCTCGGCGCTCACCGGCGGTTCTCCCGGCCGCCGTCGCCGAGACGGACGTCCCCGGAGAAGGTGCCGCCACCGATGCCGTGGTTGGTCCCGCCGAAGACACCCCCGTTGACGGTTGCACCGCCGAAGTCGAAGGCCTGGGCCGGCGCTTGTGGGGTGTGCGGGGCGGTACCGGAGGCCGGCGGGGCGTCCGCCTGCCCGCTCGCGAGGTGTGGGCGCTCACTCGGCAGCGGACCGTGCAGCCACGCCGCGAGCGGACCGTTCTTGCTGTCCACCGTGACGGAGCGGAACTCCTCGGCCGGTACGCCCACGTGGCTGTGCCGCACGACCCCTCGGTAGACCGGGTCGGACACACACAGTGCGAAGTCGCCCGGGCACTCCCGCAGCGCCGCCTTCAGCAGCTCCGCGTCCAGCAGTCTGCACGCGTGGTTGAGATCGCTGCCGACCCATCCGTCGAGCCGGTCCACGGCGACGTAACCCGAAGCGACCACTCCACGAAGCCGCATCTGTGCGGAGGCGGACGCACGTCGGTTCTGGCTGTGCAACTGGGCCGGCACCTCGGTCAGCAGCGCCCGCAGCAGGGCGATCACCGAACAGTTGGCGTCGATCAGCTCCATCACGGAGTCACCGCGGTCCGCCCGCCTGCGCCGGGTCTCGTCGATCCCGGCGGCCAGCAGCGCCCGGTCGGTGAGGTCGTAGAGCATGCGGCGCAGATACGCCTGCTCGACATCGTCACGCTCGCTGTACTTCTCGATGTCGAGCAGCAGGATCGTGCTGTTCACGGGATCGCTCATGGGGTGCCTCTCGCTCGGGTCTCCGTGGGGCGAAGACACGAGCGTGGGGCCGATGGGACTGCGGTGGTGAGGGCGGATGACTCAGTTGGTGTGTGACCGTGTGCACAGAGCCACCCGCGGTCGCGCGCAGCGTGCGGAGCCTGCTTCTACGGAGTCTGCGGAGCTTCGTGGCGGACGACCGGCCGGAGGGATTCCTGAGCCCGGGCGATCCGGCGGAGTGCGTCCGGCCGCACGATCACCATCGCCCGCCGCCCTGTCAGTACGATGCCCCGCTCGCGCAGGTCCTTCAGCAGCCGCTGGACCATTTCCCTGGAGGCCCCGACCGCCCCGGCCAGCTCCTGTTTGCTGAGCGGTATGTCGAGTTCGATGCCTTCGTCCGTGCGGCCGCCGTGGGTGCGGGCCAGATCCAGCAGCAGGACGGCGAAGCGCTCCCGTACGGTCATCGCCGCGAACTCCAGACTGCGCCGGTCCGCAGCGCGCGTCCGGTCGGCGGCCAACGCCAGGAGTGTGAGCGAGACCGTGGCGGAGCCGGCCACGAACGCGCGGAACTTCTCGTGCGCCACGACCACGGCCCGCACAGGTGAGAGCGCGGTCACCGTCGCCGAGCGTGGCCGCCCGGTCAACGCGGCCGATTCGCCCACGATGTCGCCGGGGCCACGAAGGGCGTGCAACGCCTCGTAACCGTTCGGCGCGGATGTGGTGACCTTCGTCCAGCCGTTGACGATCAACAGGACGTACGCGGATGGCTCGTCCTGCCTGAGCAGGGGGGCCCGGGAGGCGAAACTCAGTTCGCGTCCCAGTCCGAGCAGGGACACCCGGTCCTCACGCTCCAGACGGGCGAGGAAGGGCACCCGGTCGTCGAGTCCGTCGCCGTCGGGTACGTACGCCGCCGCCATCCCGTCCCCCGATCGTCCACTCCGCGGTTCAATGTACTGAGAACATGTATTGCCGGACCGCCAAGGTTGTTTTCCTGCCGTGCGCCCCCGGTCGGCTGTCTCGATTCCGTCGGCCGTGAGCTGCGGAAGTCCGGCGTGTCGTGGCTGAGGGCATTTGTTTTGACCGGAGTCGACGAGGTAGGTACGCTCAGACCTTGTGCCTGGGGTGTGCCTGGGCTCGTGTGCGTGTCCTCAACCGCATGGCGAGTCCGTCAGTGGCTACCGCAATCTGCGCTCCTCCTGCCTTGCGGCAGAAGCCTGCAGTATTCGACACACCCGACCGCGTGGGTCGGTGACGTTCCAGGTTAGTTTCACGAACGGCACACAGAAACCGGAGAAGTAGTGCCTACGATCCAGCAGCTGGTCCGGAAGGGCCGGCAGGACAAGGTCGAGAAGAACAAGACGCCCGCGCTCGAGGGTTCGCCCCAGCGCCGCGGCGTCTGCACGCGTGTGTTCACGACCACCCCGAAGAAGCCGAACTCGGCACTCCGTAAGGTCGCGCGTGTGCGTCTGACCTCCGGTATCGAGGTCACGGCCTACATCCCGGGTGAGGGACACAACCTGCAGGAGCACTCCATCGTGCTCGTGCGTGGTGGCCGTGTGAAGGACCTGCCGGGTGTTCGTTACAAGATCATCCGCGGCTCGCTCGACACCCAGGGTGTCAAGAACCGCAAGCAGGCCCGCAGCCGCTACGGCGCCAAGAAGGAGAAGTAAGAATGCCTCGTAAGGGCCCCGCCCCGAAGCGCCCGGTCATCATCGACCCGGTCTACAACTCTCCTCTTGTCACCTCGCTGATCAACAAGATCCTGCTGGACGGCAAGCGCTCCACCGCCGAGCGGATCGTGTACGGCGCCATGGAGGGCCTCCGCGAGAAGACCGGCAACGACCCGGTCATCACGCTGAAGCGCGCGCTTGAGAACGTCAAGCCCTCGCTCGAGGTCAAGTCCCGCCGTGTCGGTGGCGCCACCTACCAGGTGCCGATCGAGGTCAAGCCCGGTCGCGCCTCCACCCTCGCGCTGCGCTGGCTCGTGGGCTACTCCCGCGCCCGCCGCGAGAAGACCATGACCGAGCGCCTCATGAACGAGCTGCTCGACGCCTCCAACGGTCTTGGCGCTGCCGTCAAGAAGCGCGAGGACACCCACAAGATGGCCGAGTCCAACAAGGCCTTCGCGCACTACCGCTGGTAGTCGCTACCCACATCGAGACCGAGAGAAGATTGAGCCTTATGGCCACCACTTCGCTTGACCTGGCCAAGGTCCGCAACATCGGGATCATGGCCCACATCGACGCGGGCAAGACGACCACCACTGAGCGGATCCTGTTCTACACCGGCGTCTCGTACAAGATCGGTGAAGTCCACGACGGCGCTGCCACGATGGACTGGATGGAGCAGGAGCAGGAGCGCGGCATCACGATCACGTCCGCCGCGACGACCTGTCACTGGCCGCTCAATGATGTTGACCACACCATCAACATCATCGACACCCCGGGTCACGTCGACTTCACCGTCGAGGTGGAGCGTTCGCTCCGCGTCCTCGACGGTGCCGTCACCGTGTTCGACGGTGTGGCGGGCGTCGAGCCGCAGTCCGAGACCGTCTGGCGTCAGGCGGACCGCTACGGCGTGCCGCGTATCTGCTTCGTCAACAAGCTCGACCGCACCGGTGCCGACTTCTTCCGCTGCGTCGACATGATCACGGGCCGCCTCGGCGCTACCCCGATCGTGATGCAGCTCCCGATCGGTGCCGAGGCAGACTTCACGGGTGTCGTCGACCTCGTGACGATGAAGGCGTTCGTCTACCCCGTGGAAGCCACCAAGGGCGAGGCGTACGACATCGTCGACATCCCCGAGAACCTTGCCGAGGCTGCCGAAGAGTGGCGCGGCAAGCTCCTCGAGGCCGCCGCGGAGAACGACGAGGCGCTCATGGAGCTCTACCTGGAGGGCGAAGAGCCTTCCGCGGAGCAGCTCTACGAGGGCATCCGTCGCATCACCATCAACTCCGGCAAGGGCGGCGAGACGACCGTCACCCCCGTGTTCTGCGGCACCGCGTTCAAGAACAAGGGCGTCCAGCCCCTGCTCGACGCCGTCGTGCGCTACCTCCCCTCCCCCCTGGACGTCGAGGCCATCGAGGGCCACGGCGTCAAGGACCCGGAGGAGGTCGTCAAGCGCAAGCCGTCCGACGACGAGCCGCTCGCGGCCCTCGCGTTCAAGATCATGAGCGACCCGCACCTCGGCAAGCTCACCTTCGTCCGGGTCTACTCGGGCCGCCTGGAGTCCGGCACCTCGGTGCTGAACTCCGTCAAGGGCAAGAAGGAGCGCATCGGCAAGATCTACCGCATGCACGCGAACAAGCGTGAGGAGATCGAGTCGGTGGGCGCCGGCGACATCATCGCCGTCATGGGCCTGAAGCAGACCACCACCGGTGAGACGCTGTGTGACGACAAGAACCCGGTCATCCTGGAGTCCATGGACTTCCCGGCGCCGGTCATCCAGGTCGCCATCGAGCCCAAGTCCAAGGGTGACCAGGAGAAGCTGGGTGTCGCCATCCAGCGCCTCTCCGAGGAGGACCCGTCCTTCCAGGTGCACTCCGACGAGGAGACCGGCCAGACCATCATCGGTGGTATGGGCGAGCTTCACCTCGAGGTGCTCGTCGACCGCATGAAGCGCGAGTTCCGCGTCGAGGCCAACGTCGGCAAGCCCCAGGTCGCGTACCGCGAGACGATCCGCAAGGCCGTCGAGCGCATCGACTACACCCACAAGAAGCAGACCGGTGGTACCGGTCAGTTCGCCAAGGTGCAGATCGCGATCGAGCCCCTCGAGGGCGGCGAGGCCTCGTACGAGTTCGTCAACAAGGTCACCGGTGGCCGCATCCCCCGTGAGTACATCCCCTCGGTGGACGCGGGTGCTCAGGAAGCCATGCAGTTCGGCATCCTGGCCGGCTACGAGATGGTGGGCGTCCGCGTCATCCTTCTCGACGGTGGCTACCACGAGGTCGACTCCTCCGAGTTGGCGTTCAAGATCGCCGGTTCGCAGGCGTTCAAGGAGGGTGCCCGCAAGGCGTCCCCCGTGCTCCTCGAGCCGATGATGGCCATCGAGGTGACCACGCCCGAGGACTACATGGGCGATGTCATCGGTGACATCAACTCCCGCCGTGGCCAGATCCAGGCCATGGAGGAGCGCAGCGGCGCTCGCGTCGTGAAGGGCCTCGTGCCCCTTTCGGAGATGTTCGGCTACGTCGGAGACCTCCGCAGCAAGACCTCGGGTCGCGCAAGCTACTCGATGCAGTTCGACTCCTACGCCGAGGTTCCGCGGAACGTCGCCGAGGAGATCATCGCGAAGGCCAAGGGCGAGTAACTCTCCCGAGCTCACGCTTTAGGCTTGTCACCGGAGCCTGATGGGGCATTCGTCGCAGAGCGCAAGCAATGCGGTGAATGCCCCCGGCCCCGGCATCCCAGCAAAGATCACCTGGCGCCGATGAAGCAAGGCGTACAGAACCACTCCACAGGAGGACCCAGTGGCGAAGGCGAAGTTCGAGCGGACTAAGCCGCACGTCAACATCGGCACCATCGGTCACATTGACCACGGTAAGACGACCCTCACGGCCGCCATTACCAAGGTGCTGCACGACGCGTACCCGGACCTGAACGAGGCCTCGGCCTTCGACCAGATCGACAAGGCTCCCGAGGAGCGCCAGCGCGGTATCACGATCTCGATCGCGCACGTCGAGTACCAGACGGAGTCGCGTCACTACGCGCACGTCGACTGCCCGGGTCACGCGGACTACATCAAGAACATGATCACGGGTGCCGCGCAGATGGACGGCGCCATCCTCGTGGTCGCCGCCACCGACGGCCCGATGCCGCAGACCAAGGAGCACGTGCTCCTGGCCCGCCAGGTCGGCGTTCCGTACATCGTCGTCGCCCTGAACAAGGCCGACATGGTGGACGACGAGGAGATCCTGGAGCTCGTCGAGCTCGAGGTCCGTGAGCTCCTCTCCGAGTACGAGTTCCCGGGCGACGACCTGCCGGTCGTCAAGGTCTCGGCGCTCAAGGCGCTCGAGGGTGACAAGGAGTGGGGCCAGACCGTCCTCGACCTGATGAAGGCCGTCGACGAGAACATCCCGCAGCCCGAGCGTGACGTCGACAAGCCGTTCCTGATGCCGATCGAGGACGTCTTCACGATCACCGGTCGTGGCACCGTCGTCACCGGTCGTATCGAGCGTGGTGTCCTCAAGGTCAACGAGACCGTCGACATCGTCGGTATCAAGCAGGAGAAGACCACCACCACGGTCACCGGCATCGAGATGTTCCGCAAGCTGCTCGACGAGGGCCAGGCCGGTGAGAACGTCGGTCTGCTCCTCCGTGGCATCAAGCGCGAGGACGTCGAGCGCGGCCAGGTCATCATCAAGCCCGGTTCGGTCACGCCGCACACCGAGTTCGAGGCCCAGGCCTACATCCTGTCGAAGGACGAGGGTGGCCGTCACACCCCGTTCTTCAACAACTACCGCCCGCAGTTCTACTTCCGTACCACGGACGTGACCGGCGTGGTGACCCTTCCCGAGGGCACCGAGATGGTCATGCCGGGCGACAACACCGTCATGTCGGTCCAGCTGATCCAGCCGGTCGCCATGGAGGAGGGCCTGAAGTTCGCCATCCGTGAGGGTGGCCGGACCGTGGGCGCCGGCCAGGTCACCAAGATCGTCAAGTAATTACCTGACTGTCTGACCTGGTTGCTCCGCACAGAGCACCGAGAAGGGCCCCGGCCCGCCGCGCAAGCGGTGGACCGGGGCCCTTCGTCATGTCCGGGCGCGGGCCTCAGGGGCGCCAGAGCCAGGGCAGGGCATCCGGGCCCAGCGCCACCACCGCCGGCCGCCCGTCCTTCCCGATGTGCAGGGCCGGCCCGTCCAGGGCCACCGGCCCGCGCCGCCGGACGAAGAGCCCGGCGGGCGTACGGAGCTGGATGAGCCCCTTGGCGGTGCGGCCGAGCAGTACCGGGGCGCCCGGCGACCCGGCGGCGGCCACCGGCCCGTACCCGTCGAAGCCCGCCCGGTCCCGGATCAGGCGCCCGTAGCCGTCGATGCCGGTCTCGTCCGCCGCCTCCCCGGTTCGTACGGTCGTCAGGGCGGCCTTCGCCGCCGCGCGGTAGAACAGCTCGATGCTGCCGTCCGCCCCCGGCAGCACGGCCGGGCCGTCCCCGGGCACCGGCACCCCGGTGATCTGGGTGCGCGCGGTCACCTCGTCGCCGGGCGCGTCCTGCGTCCAGTGGTGCACCACGAACCGCCCCGCCGCGAAGAGATGGACACAGCCCCCGGCGTCCACCACGGCACTCAGCCCGTCCTGGATCTCGCCGCCGCCCATGTCCCGCCACTCGTTCCACCGGCCGGCCGTGTCCCGTACCCGGGTACTGACGCCCTTCTCCGCGTTCCGCACGAAGAGATGGACCCGCCCGTCGGGTGCGGCGACCGCGACCGGGACACCGATCCGGCGCCCGCCGTCATGGCCGCGCACCGGGTTGCCCAGCCCCTGCCAGGCGCGGAAGGCACCGCCGGGGGAGCGCTGCTCCAGCGCGACGATCTCGCGCTCGTTGTCCGCGCCGTGCCCGCTGAGCGCCGAGAACCGCAGCCCGAAGAGCAGATGGCGCCCGTCCGGCAGCGTCGCGCTGCCCAGGACCGGGGCGAGCGGGCCGCCGCCGAGGTCGTCCGGCGCGTCCCACACTCCGCTGCCTGGTGTGCTCTCGCGCCGGCGCACCGCCCGCAGGCCGAGCACCCCGTACGTGACGAGTCGGCCGTCCGGTTCGGTGCCGACGGTGGGCCGGGGGCCCGGGTAGCGGTAGTGGGTGGACCGCACCCAGCCCTTCCGGTTGGTCAGCGGCCGGTTGCCGCCCACGTTGTAGTCCCCGCAGCCCGCCGGGTTGCCGCACCGCCAGTCCGCCGAGCCGCCGTACGGCACCAGGTGCGACGCCTTCTCGGCCAGCACGGCGGGCGGCAGGTTCTTCGGCCAGTGCCGGTTGTAGTAGGCCCGGAACGCAGTGGTGGCGAAGCTCGGCACCTCGCCGCCGCCCTTGGTGGCCCCGGCCACCCACCGGATCAGCGCCGCCCAGGTGAACAGCGCGGTGGCGGTGTGGTCGGGGTGGTCGGAGTAGCCCTGCTGCTCGCTGTCCCGGCGCCGGACGGCCTCGCTGCTGTGCTGGATGTCGGGGTCCGGGTCCATGGTGTGCAGGATGCTCGGCCGGTACTGCTCGAACAGCCCGACCAGGACGTCGATCAGCCCGTCGTAGGTGTACGAACCCGCCTTCTTCAGCGGGGAGCCGTCGGCGACCACGGTCGGCAGGATCAGGCGCCGGTCCTGCCAGAGGCTGGGCAGCCCGAGCCGCCCGTACGAGGTGTGCATGGCGGTGTTGATGAAGATCAGCTCGACCCTGCGGCCGCGGTTGCCGAGGGTGTTGATCTCCGCTCGGTGGCCGCCGTGCAGCTCGATGACGGACCTCCGCCACGGGGTGAACCTGCCGAGGCCGAGCAGCGTCGCGTACGCCTGGCGGAGCCCCTGGTGACGCGAGGAGGAGTACGCGGCCTTGTCGGGCGCCGGCAGCGGGCGGCCCGGCACACGATTTATGCCGGTGGCCTCACCACCGGTCAGATAGACGCAGACCAGCGGGGTACCGGCGTCCAGCGCCTGCTGGGTGTCCGGGTTCATGAAGTACAGGTCGTCGTCCGGGTGGGCGAGGACCTGCATCATCAGCGCCGGGTGCGAGGTACTGATCGGCAGTCCGGGCATCGGGTCCGCGGCGGGGTCGCGGCGGCGGGGCGGCGAGGGCGCCGTGCAGGCGGTGAGGGCCGTCAGGCCACTCGCACCGGCCGCCGCCAGCAGGGTGCGCCGCGGTACTCCCGAGCGGGATGCGCGCGACGCGGGTCGATCCGTCACACCGTGCTCCGTCCACTTCTCCCGCAGCGGGCGGCCGTGCGGCCCTGTGCTGCGTGCCGAATCCGTGCAGGCCACGGCGGGGGCGAGCCGCTGCTGCGGGGGGATAGACGGAGATTCACGGAGGCGGGTTGCCTGGGTTTCTACGGGTGTGACCCGGACAGCTCAACTCGTGGGTGTACGCACCATGAACACATCGATCGGGTCCTGCCGCTCCTCGGTGAACCCGTGCCGTTCGTAGAGCGCGCGGGCGGCGCTGCCCTGGAGCACGTCCAGGCGCACGGTCACGCCTTCCTCGTCGGCCCGCGCGAGCAGCGAACGGAGCACCGCGGTGCCGATCCCGCGCCCCTGGAGGGCGGGGGAGAGGTAGAAGTTCTCCAGCCACATGCCGCCCTCGGCCGGACGCAGGGTGATCGACCCCGCGAACTCCCCGTCCGCGACGATGATTGAGGTGTGCTCCGGTGCGTAGACGTCCCGCAGCCGCTGCCGTACGCGGTGCTCGTCGTAACGCCCGAGCCGCTCCAGGTCGGGGCGCATCACGACGGCCCTGAGCTCGGCGATGGTCTCGACGTCCTCGGGCCGGGCGGGGCGCAGGGTCCAGGGCGCGGTGGTGCTCGTTGTCATGGACGGAGTGTGTCAGAGCCACAGCTCAGGCGCCCATGAAGGTGGGACGGTACCTGTGGGGGAGCCGGTGAACCGGATGCGGGGCCTGTGGACAGGAGCGGCGCAGCCACCGGGACGAGGCTACTTCTCGGCGAAGATCTCCTCGGCGGTGACGGCGGTGACGGCTCGCATGAGCCACTGGCGCAGAGTCTCGGGGGCGCCGCAATCGGTGATCCGCTCGCGAGCCTTGTCGGGAACGGTGATGCGGCGCTGTGCCAGTACGAGCAGGATGTCCTCGGCTCGGCCTCGTGCGCGGCCTTCGTCCCGGATTTCTTCCGACATGAAGGACTTGTAGAAAGACGTGTCCACGGCCACCAGGTTCCTCCAGTGCTGTGCGGCCGGGCGGTTGCCCAGGCCCTGTGCGGTGAGTTCGACGATGGGGTCGGCGATTGCTTCCGGTGTGTCCCGCAGTGCGGCGGACAGGGTTTTCCTTCTTGCCCTGGGCCTCGATGGCGAGGAGGAAGGGCCCGTCGTGCTCTGTTTCGATGCGCAGGAGGGTGTCCACCCGGCGTTCGACGGGTCGGGCTTCGGTGAGGTCGGTGGGCAGGGCGGTGGCCGAGGTGGGTGGTGGGATGTCGACTCCGAGTACTTCGGAGACGCGGGAGAAGAGGCCGGGGTACTCCTGGAAGGTGCGGTGCATTGCCTCGTGGGGCGAGCTGACCATGGAGGTCCGTTCGTGTTGGGTGACGGTTTCGTCAGGCGGCTGTGTGGAGGCCTGACCGGCAGTCGCGGCAGTGGCCGGGGTGGCGGGAGCGGAAGGCGCGGTCGCAGCGGTCGCAGTTCTGGAGCGGGATGACGATGACGCCGGGACGTGCGAGTGCGGCGACATCCTGGGCTCCCGGGAGCGGTGGTGGCAGGAGCGCCGTGATCCGGTGGCGGAGGAGCTTGGCAGGGTGTTTCAGGGGGTTTGGGAGGTCGGTGGTGAGGGGCGTGGCGGATGGTGTCGGGGTGGGTGTCGCGTTCGAGCCAGGTGGCGATGCCGGGGGCGAGGGCGTGGATGTCGTCAGCTTTATGTGTCGTGGAGCGCGGGGACGTGGCTCACCGGGTCGTGGGTTTCCGCGACCCGGTGAGCGGTCGCGGTACGAGGTCGAGTTCGGCCCAGATCGTCTTGCGCGGGGCAGGTCCGACGTCGATGCCCCAGCGGTCGGCGAGCGCCTCGACGATCAGCAGACCGCGCCCGCTCTCCGCGAGCTGGTCGGGGGTGGACGCGACGGGCAGTTGCTCGCCCCGGATGTCGGTCACCTCGATCCGCAGGAGCTCGTCGCGGTGGGCGGTGAGGCTGAGTTGGAAGTCCCGTCCGGGTACGCGGCCGTGGGCGGCGGCGTTGGCGGCCAGCTCGGCGACGATGTGCGCGGCCGAGTCCTGAGGAAGCCCCGGGCGGGGGAGAGCAGCACGGTGAACTGCCGGGTGGGAGCGGAATGTTCGGTTCGGATGATGTGTTGGTTCACGTCGCTCGGCGTGGCCAGGGCGTGCGTACGGTGAACAGCAACGAGCCCTTTACGTACGGTGATTGTCCCGTGCTTGTCCAGTGCTGTCCCGGCTGTCCGGGGTGACGTGTCGGGGACACCAGGGGTTGGGCCAAGAACGGCATGCAGGTGACGTTTCGACGTCCGGTCGGAGGCGCAATGGTGTTGCGCCGACAACTCGAACGCCTCTTGGAAGTAGGGCGGTTGCGGAATGTGGTGATCCAGGTGATGCCGACCAACCGCGAGGAACATCCTGGGACGGGCGGACTGATCGAGGTGCTGAAGTTCCCCGGCGGCAGTGCGGTGGGGCGTTCCGAGGGCGCGTTCGGTGGCCGCCCGGTTTCCGACCCGAAGAAGCTCAGGATCCTTGGTTTGCGCTATGGGATGATCCGGGCCCAGGCTCTTACGCCACGAGAGTCGCTGGCCTTCATCGAGCAAGTGCTGGGAGAGACATGATCAACAAGCCCTCTGCCGGGGACGCTTCCGAGCGGGAGTGGTTCAAGAGTAGTTACAGCAGTAGTGGCGACGGCAACGACTGCGTCGAGGTCGCGTCCACCCCCGGCGCGGTGCTCGTGCGCGACTCCAAGAACGTGCAGGGGGCCCGGCTCGCTTTCGCCTCAGGCGCTTGGGCGGGCTTCGTCTCGTACGCCGCCGGGCACTGATCCCACACGCACTCACGCCCCCGAGCCCGGTTGATGCCGGACCGGGGGCGCGCTGTTGTCAGACGCGGGAAGGGACATCGGCCAGTCCTTCAGAAGGCGAACGCCGGGTCTCCGGCCGGCCGGAGAACGGACAGTTCCACCCGGGCCAGCGAGGCATCCGGGATGCCGCGCAGAATCTCCGCCCCGATCTCCGCCAGCCGGTGCCCGTCGGGCGGCGTGGCGCCCAGGCCGATCGCATATCCCGCCAGACCGTCGGAGGTGAGCGGGCGCGGCCAGATACGGGAGTCCGGGGCGCCCGCCCCGGCGAGGGCGGTGGTCAGGGCGAGGAGACGACCGCGCAGCCGCCCCTCGTCGGGGCCGGGTCGTACGGAGGCCAGGGCCCAGGCGGTGTGCTGCGCGTGCAGCGGCGGCGGGGTGCGGAGCAGGGCGTGCGGTACGGGGCCGGTGTCGTCGGCGGATTCCAGGATCTCCCAGGCGCGGAAGAGTTCCTCGGCGACGAGGTCCCGGCCGGCCGGGGAGACCTGTGTGGTGCAGGAGCGGACAGGGTCGGTCGGGGTCAGCACGGTGAGGGGGAGTCCACCAGGGGCGCCGGTCCCGTCGGAGCCGACCGCGCGGTCCCAGTCCCAGGTGGCCCAGGTCGCGAAGAAGTGCCTGAGCAGGGGGAGCGGCGGCAGGTCGCCCGACTCGTGGGCGGTACGGGCCGCGAGTACGGACCAGGCGAGGCCGGGCAGTCCGCCGCACGGCGCGGAGTCCAGGCCGCGCGCGTGTGCCCAGCCCTTCACCTCGCGGGCGAGCCGGGTGAACGCCGCCCGGTGCGGGTCCGCCGCCGCGAGCACGGCGTCCGCGTCGCTCACCGCGCTGAGCGCCGTGGCCGCCGCCTCGCCCAGCTCGGCGCGCCGGGCCACAGCCTGGGCCGGGGGGAGTGCGCCCGTCGCCACGGTCACCAGGTCCACCCCGAGCCCGTCGAGCGAGAAGCGCAGACCCGGTACGCGGGCACCGGTCACCTCGCGCAGCCCCACGGCGCCCGGCAGGGCCGCGGCCAGCCGCTCCCGTACCCCCGGCAGATCCACCGCGCCCGGCAGCGCCGCGACCAGGTCCACGTCCGCGCCGGGCAGCGCACAGCCCATCCGCCGGGAGCCGGCCAGGTGGACAGAGCCTTCGGGCAGGGCGGCGGCCACCCGGCGCACGGCATCGGCCGCGTACGCCTCCGCCTCCTCCGCCGCGTCCTCGGCCGCCTCGGTGGCCAGCTCCACCCGTACCCCGAAATGGTCCGAGACGTACAGCCCGTCCGGCGCCGGCACGTCGCCCAGCAGCACCGCCGAGGTCGGCCGCAGCCGCTCCGAGCGGACCAGCACCCGGTCCAGCCGGGACACCCGCCCGGTCAGGGAGGAGACCGCGGCCAGCGGGTTGACCGACGGGTCGAAGGTGGGCGTCCGGTCGTCCGCGCCGTGCACCCGGCTCCAGGCGTCCGCCATCCCCAGCCGGTCCTGCGGGGTGTCCCCGCCGTCGTTGAAGTCGCCGAGCAGCGTCACATCGCCCTCGACCGTCGCCAACCCCGTTGCCAGATCGGCCAGTTCGGCATCGCGACGACCCGCGCCGTTCGCCGAGTGGTCGCTGCTGAGGTGGGTCACCGCGACCGTGACCGGTCCCTCCGGCCCGTCCACGACGACGGCCGCGACCGCCTTGTGCGGGCCGAGGACATGCAGACCCGCCTCGCGCACCGGGACCCTGCTGAGCAGCAGCAGACCGCAGTCGGCGACATCCCGGCCGGCCGGGTCGGCCCAGAGCGTGTAGCCCTCGCGGACCCAGGGCGCCGCCAACAGCAGGCCGAGCAGGGCCGGTTCGGCCTCCTGGAGGGCGATGACATCGGCGTCCGCGGCGCGCAGGGCGTCGAGCAGGAGCGGCCGGCGCCGGGCGGTGTCGATGCGGTCGCTGTCGTAGCGGTCCCAGAGAGTGTTCCAGGTCAGCAGCGTCAGCGCGGCGGACGGCGCGGGCGTCGGCACGTCCTCGGGCACGGGGGTCCAGGCGGCCTCGGACACCGAGAACGCGTGCGGCGTGCGGGAGACGAAGTAGGGGGACGGCAGCCGGCGCGGGGCGCGCACCCGCCCGGCGTCCGTCGCGTCGATCCGGTCCACCCCCGAGGACCGGTCCCACACGATCTCGCCGTCCGCCTCGAAGAACAGCACCCGGTGCCAGGGGATGTCCCCGCCGGGCGTGAAGCGGGGCAGCGGCACCCGCTTGGGCACGGTCCCGCGCTGAGCCACGCCCATCACGAAGCGCGCCGGGTCGAACCGGGCGTCCCAGCGGACCCGGTGGTAGATCTCCTCGCTGGTACGCATCTACGCCCTGTCCTCCACGGTTCCGCTCGCGCCGATGTACCAGGTGCGGTGCGCCTGGCCGGGGTACGGGGGCACGAATCTGTGCAGCTGCGAGGTCAGCACCTCGGGTGGCACGGGATGGCTGCGGCGTCCGTTGCGGCGGATCAGCTCCGCCTCGTCGACCAGCGCCACGGCGTGGGTGAGCAGCGCGTCCCTGCGCCGGGCCACCGCGTGCACCAGCGAGCGCTGGTGCACGTTGAGCGAGGTGGCGTCCCAGACGACCGTGCCGCCCGCCGCGAGCGCGGCG
>NZ_JBEXPH010000033.1:0-58312 GCF_040611955.1 Streptomyces sp. NPDC006510
GGCCGCCGGGTTCGAGCGCCGCGAGGCGAGGGTGACCGGACCTCTCGGCGACCCGGTGACCGCGGCGTACGCGCTGCGCGACACCACGGCGGTGGTGGAGATGGCCGAGGCGTCGGGCCTCCAGCACCTGCCCGCAGGGGTGTTCGCCCCGCTCACGGCCACGACGTACGGCTCCGGCGAGCTGCTCGCCGCCGCGCTCGACGCGGGTGCCCGGACGATCGTGTTCGGCGTCGGCGGCAGCGCGACGACGGACGGCGGCGCGGGCATGCTGGCCGCGCTCGGCGCCCGTTTCCTGGACGCGGACGGCAAACCCGTCGGCCCCGGTGGCGGCGGCCTCGCCGACCTGGCGGAGGCGGACCTCTCCGGACTCGATCCGCGACTGGCCGATGTGGACCTGATCCTCGCCAGCGACGTGGACAACCCGCTGACGGGCCCGAAGGGCGCCCCCGAGGTCTACGGCAGGCAGAAGGGCGCGACCGAGCAGGACATCGCGACCCTCGACGCGGCGCTCGCCCACTACGCGTCCGTCCTGGGCCCGGACCATGCCGCGCTGCCCGGTGCGGGGGCCGCCGGCGGTATCGGCTACGGGGCGTTGGTCGGCCTCGGCGCCCGGTTCCGCCCCGGCATCGAGGTCATGCTCGACGTACTCGGCTTCGCCCCGGCACTGGCCCGCGCCACCCTGGTGATCACCGGGGAGGGTTCGCTCGACGAGCAGACCCTCCACGGCAAGGCCCCGGCGGGAGTGGCGGCGGCGGCCCGCGCCGCGGGGATCGAGGTCGTGGCGGTCTGCGGCCGCCTGGCCCTGCCGCCGGAGGCCCTGACCGCGGCGGGCATCCGCCGCGCGTACGCCCTCGCGGACCTGGAACCGGACCCCGCGGTCTCCATGGCCCAGGCCGGACCGCTGCTGGAGCGGGCATCCGAGGCGATCGCGCGCGACTTCCTGCTGTAGCCGGACGGAAATCGGGCCTGTCCGGCGATTGCGGACAGTGCTGGTGTTGCGGCCGGGGGCGCGCCCCCGGCCCCGGGTCACTCCGGTCACCCGGGCGACCCCACGGATGGCGCCGTGTCCTGTCCGTCCCCCGTGTCGCCCGCCCCGTCCCCACCGCTCAGCAGATCGGCCAGACACCGGAGCTCCGAAGGCAGGTCCCGACGCCAGGCCATCGTCACGAGCGGCGCGAGAATGATCATTCCGCCGTCCAGATGGGGCTTCACGGAAACGGTGACCGTCGTGCCCTGCCGGCTCGGGCTCAGCCGGAACTCCAGCTCCGGGGAGTGCCGGCCCAGTGGCGTCCACATGCCCGCACCGCGGAAAGCCAGGTATTCGACGGGTGTGCTCGCGGTGCACCGGAGACGGTGCGCCCGTCGTCTGCCCGGAAACTTGCAGGTGTACTCGTCACCCAGCTCGGTGGCGATCGGGCCCTCTATCACCCGGTCGATACTCGAGGACCACTCGGCCAGGTTCCGCGGATCCCGGAGGAACGAAAATATCTCGTCGGCGGGGCGGGACACATGGACATTCGCAGACACATGGGGCATGGCTCCACCTCTTACGGCGCCCGTCCGCCCGAGTTCCGGCGTCCGGTTGCCTTCGTCGCGGTGCCGTCGCCCATCAGAATGCTGCGGATCGCCGGCCCCCGCACCCGTCGCGGGACCGATGGAGTGACTCAGGAGTCCGGCCGGGTCACCTTCTCGGAGAGTTGCACACAGAGCCGCTTGATCTCGTGATAGGTGCGGTTCCGTTCGGTGACGACCGCGGCCAGCAGCAGGGAGGTGAGCGCGGTGGAGCCGATGAAGGCCTGGAGGGTGATCATGTTGGTGAGCAGGCCGTGGTGGGCGAAGGGACCGGTCATCCGTCCGGCGGCGAGGATCGCGAGAGTGGACACGCCCAGTGCGCAGCACGCGGCGCCGGCCCGCTCGAAGCGGAAAGCGGCCCAGATCAGGAACGGTGACACGAGGAAGAGCAGCGAAGCACCGGCGATGTCGGTCGCCAGCACGGTGACGGCCCCGGTGCACACCCCCAGCGCGGCGGCCTCCGCCCATCTGGCCGGGCCGATGCCGTACGGCAGACGGGCTCTGCGGACAGCGAGCAGGAACGGTGTCACGACCATGACGCCCATGGCGTCGCCCGTCCACCAGACCGACCAGGTCGGCCAGAAGCCGTCGGCCCGGATCGCACCGGAGAGGAGCAGGGTGCCGGCGCCCACCGTCGCGCTGATCAGCATGCCCGCCAGCGCGCCCAGGAAGACCAGCGCCAGCGCGTCCCGCAGCCGGTCGAGTTCGTTGCGGAACTCCGCGCGCCGCAGCAGCAGGCAGGAACAGACCGGGGCGATCGTGTTTCCGGCGGCGATGGCCAGTACGGGCAGAACGGAAGGCCCGATGGTGATGTTGACGGCGAGGGCGCCGAGAGCGATTCCGGGCCAGATCCGCAACCCGAGGACCAGCAGTGCGGCGACCGCGATCCCGCTCGGCGGCCACAACGGGGTGACCTGTCCGCGCACCAGTTGCTGGAGCAGCCCCAGACGGGCCGTCGCGTAGTAGCAGACGGCCACCGCGAGGACCGTCAGGACCTTGACCGTCAGCTGCCGGAGCCGTGCTCTGTCCACCACTCCAGCATCAGACACCAAGCCGCCGCATGCCGCCGGGGTGGGCGCGCCGACTCCGCGCCGGTCAGGCGGCGAACGGGTACGTCCCGCCACCGGCCCGGCCCGCGAACGTGTCATGCCCCGTCCCGGCCGGTCGCTCCCGGCGGACCGTCGTAGCGGACGACGAGCACGGCGGCGTCGTCCTCGTGACCGGTCAGGTCCGCCACCTGGATCAGCCGCGCGGCCAGATCGCCGGGATCGGCTGCGTCGGCCGCGCCGACCAGCTCCGACACCGCGGCGAGCCCCTCGTCCATCGGATACGACGGCCCTTCCACGACCCCGTCGGTCAGCAGGACCAGGTACCCGGGCCGCAGCAGACGTCGGCGGCTCACGGGGTACCGCTGGCCGCGCAGGATGCCCAGGGGCACCCCGCCGTCGTCCTGGGAGATGCCGGAGTCGCCGTCGTCGGTGCCCCATACGATCGGTACGTGTCCGGCCCGTGCCACGGACAGCTCGCCGCTCTCCGGGGCGACGCTCAGCAGGCAGCAGGTCGTGAACAGGTCGCCGCCCAGCGAGATCAGCAGATCGTTGGCGCAGGCCAGCACCTTGCCGGGATCGACCGTGACGCTGGCGAGGGCCCTGAGGCTGGCTCGGGCCTCACCCATGAAAGCGGCGGCCTCCACCCCGTGCCCCTGCACATCGCCGATGGTGATCCCCGCGACCCCGTCCCGCATCGAGAACGCGTCGTAGAAGTCACCGCCGACAGCCAGGCCGTCCTGCGAGGGCGAGTACCGGGCCCCGATCCTGATGCCCGGAAAGTCGGGCAGTTCGGCGGGGAGCATGTGCTGCTGCAGGGCCAGGCCCATTTCCGCCCGGGCACGCTGGAGTCTGATGTTCTCCAATGCCTGATCGACAAGATGCCCCAGGGTGAGGAGGAGCTCCTGGGTGTTGTCCGATGCGCTGCGGTGTCGGTGCATGGCGTCCCTGAGCGGTGCGATGCGCCCCTTCTGAAACCTTAGCCCTCCTGCCGCCTCCGCAGGAGGCCCGTGGCCGGGGCACGGAGCTTGCGGCGCATGGACGGCCGCCGATGCCCTGCTGATGCGGCCGAACAACGTCAGCGCCCTGGTCTCCCAGCTCACCCGGCAGGGGCTGCTGGAGCGGCGTCAGGACACCGGCGACAAGCGGATCGCCCATCTGCACCTGCCCCCAGGGCCCGGCGTGAGCTGACCGAGGTCCAGCGTCTGGGGGCGCGCACATCGCCCATGCCCTCCAGTCCCTCACCGACGGCGAGATGGGCGCGCTCGGTTCGGCCGTCGGCGCGCTCACATCGCTCACGCGCCACCTGCGCCCCGCGCCCGCCGCCGAGTAGACCCCGTGTCCCCACCGAGGGGACACGACGACCACGCGCGGTATCCGTCTCCGCGGGCACCCATGGGCTTTCGCGTCCACCGCGGATCGACATGCCCACCCGGCTCGGGGCGGCGGTCGTGGAGGGCGGCGGCCAGGCGTTCATGAACGGTGTGCACACCGCCGTGCTCGTCACCGGCATCTCTCTGCCTGCTGGGAGCCGCCCTTGCCGCGGCCGGACTCCGGGGCACCTCCCGGGGCGCACTGCACTGAGTGACGCGGGCGGTGCCTGGGCGGGCGGGCACCGACCGCACCGGACCGCTACTGGATGAACCGGGGGAGCCATCTGGCCCGGTACTCGGGGTGGCCGGCGTGTTCCGCGGCCAGTTGCCGGACGGCGAATCCCAGCCCGACGGCCCGGCCGGACCGGAAGTCGTGATCGGGGCGGTCGGTGTCCAGGCCGGCGACCTCCGCGTACTCGTTGAGGAGCACTCTGCTCGTCTCGATGCGCCGCATCGTACGCGCGGGGTCCTGAAAGGCGATGTGCTGGTCGAAACCGAGGTTCCGCACGCTGAACGCGATGCCCCCGGACCGGTCATGGACTTCGCCGGGGACATCGGCCGGACACCGCCAGCTGTCGCCGCCCGCCGCCTGCGCGATGCGTTCTTCCTCGGCGAGGCGCGCTCGGACGAAGTCGATCATGTCGGAGTTGTCTGTCATCGGGTTCCGAGTCCTTCATCATCATGGCCCGGCTCCGAAGACCACGCCCACCACGGGCGCCGTCAGCCGATCGGATGCGCATCGACCCGGCTGGCCGGTCGGGCCCAAACATACTGTGCCCACGTCCCCGAACAGCTCTTGCGCGTCCGTGGAGGCGGCGATTCGGACCGTCGCGCCGCGGCCATCGGCCGGCAGCGCCCCGCACTCCCAGGTCGCGGACGACGTGGGCCGCCAACACCGTTGCATGATCAGTGAGTTGGCCAACCGGATCTCCGAGGGGGATCGGCGTACGACGGGTCCGCGGCCACCGACCGAGTGCCGGCCGTGGACGGGAGCCCGAGTCGGTCCACTTCGACACGGACACCGTGCGGGAGGGGCTCAGCCATGTCACGCGGAACACCCGCCGGGGCGAGGGGCTCGCCTGCAGCGGGTACGCCGAGGCCGCCGAGTCATGGGCGTACGCAGAAGGACCCGGGTGCTGGGGAGCACCCGGGTCCTTCGCATGTGGTGTGCCAGCCGCTACGGCAGCTGCGCCGTCCGTGCCTCGCGCCGGTTGTCGCGGAAGGTGTTCACCCGCCGCGCCGTCGCGAAGAGCGGGATGACCGCTCCCAGGACCACCTGCAGCGCACAGCCGGTCTGGAGGAGCAGCTGACCGCCGGGGGCGTCGAACGCCCACGCGGCGAGGAGCCCCATCGCGGCCACGATCCAGCTGAGCATCGCCACCGCGAGGACGCCCCGCGGCTTCGGGTACTCGACCCGGCTGACCATCAGCCATGCCACCCCGACGATCGCGAGCAGCGTCGGTACGAAGGGCAGCTCCAGGAGCACGATCGAGACGACCGTCAGCGCCCCGAAGGGGCTCGGCATGCCTTGGAACATGCCGTCCTTCATGGTCACGCAGGAGAATCTGGCGAGTCTGAGCACCACCGCCAGCAGCACCACGATCGCCGCCAGCGCCGACACCCGCTGGTGCGCGTCGTCCGCGACCATGCCGTACACGAGGACGAAGTACGCCGGGGCGAGCCCGAAGCTGATCAGGTCCGAGAGGTTGTCCAGCTCGGCACCCATCGGCGAGGAGCGCAACTTGCGGGCCACGAGTCCGTCGAAGAGGTCGAAGACCGCCGCCAGGAGCATGAGGATCACGGCGGTGGCCGCGGAGTGCCGGGCCATGCCGCTCTCGTCGCTGCCCGTGAGGTGCGGGATCAGGATTCCGGTGGTGGTGAAGTACACCGCCATGAAGCCGCACGTGGCGTTACCGAGAGTGAGGGTGTCCGCTATCGACAGCCGCAGAGAGAGCGGCATGTCCTCGCCGGCGTCCTCCTCGGACTCCGCCTCGGGTACCCAGCCTGCTTGTGTATCAGGATCAATCACGGTCAATTCGAGTCACCCCCGCGGTGGTGGCCTGGCCGACCTCGACCGCGACATCGACACCTTCCGGAAGGTAGATGTCGACCCGCGAGCCGAAGCGGATCAGGCCGATGCGCTCGCCCTGCTCCACCTTCGTGCCCTGCGGGATGTACGGGACGATGCGCCGGGCGACCGCACCCGCGATCTGCACCATCTCGATGTCGCCGAGCTCGGTGTCGAAGTGCCAGACAACGCGCTCGTTGTTCTCGCTCTCCTTGTTGAATGCCGGAACGAACCCGCCGGGGACGTGCTCGACCGAGGTCACCGTGCCGGCCAGTGGCGCGCGGTTGACGTGGACATTCAGCGGGCTCATGAAGATCGCGACACGGGTGCGTCCGTCCTTCCACGGCATGATGCTCTGCACCACACCGTCGGCGGGCGAAATGACCCGCCCCTGGGCGATCTCGCGCTCGGGGTCGCGGAAGAACCACAGCATGCCCGCCGCGAGCGCGGTGGTGGGCACGGCGACCGCGGCCCAGCGCCCGGACCTGCGGGCCCGGGCGAGGCTGAGTGCCGCGGTGGCGACGGTCGGGAGGAGCCACGGCGAAGCTCCGCGCGCAAGGCGGACCCCGCCGCGTGGTGCAGAGGTTTGGCTGTCGGGCATGGATGACCTTCGTAGCGGATGATGCCGCGCTGGCAACGGGGGACGGCGGCTTTTCCGGCGATGTTATCGGTTGCGAGCAACAACTGGGCAAGCCAGCAGCCGAGTCGGACGGCTGGAAGGCACCGCCCGAGGATGACAGGGTGTGATCTTCTTCGCGGCTAAATCACCTCGAAAGGGACAATCAACCCTGGAACCGGTACTCCTCGAGGAGTCGGCGCCCGATGATCATTTTCTGGATCTCGGCGGTACCTTCACCGATCAGCAGCATCGGGGCCTCCCGGTAGAGGCGCTCGATCTCGTACTCCTTGGAGAAGCCGTAACCGCCGTGGATGCGGAAGGCGTCCTCGACGACTTCCTTGCAGTACTCGGAGGCGAGGTACTTCGCCATCCCTGCCTCCAGGTCATTTCGTTCCCCGGAGTCCTTTTTGCGCGCTGCATTTACCATCATCGCATGGGCGGCTTCGACCTTGGTGGCCATTTCGGCCAGCTTGAACTGGATCGCCTGATGCTGGGCGATCGGCTTTCCGAAGGTCTGACGCTGTTGGGCGTAGGAAACTCCCAGCTCGAATGCACGCTGCGCGACGCCGCAGCCACGCGCCGCCACATTCACCCGGCCGACCTCGACTCCGTCCATCATTTGGTAAAACCCTCGACCGGTGGTGCCGCCCAACACCCGATTGGCCGGAATTCGTAGCCCATCCATGATGAGTTCGGTCGTGTCTACGCCCTTGTAACCCATTTTGTCGATTTTGCCGGGGATGGTGAGACCGGGCCGGACCTCGCCGAAACCGGGCTCCTTCTCCACCAGGAATGTGGTCATCGACTTGTGCGGGGCGGTCCCCTCGGGGTGGCCTTCGTCACTCCGGCACAGAACGGCGACGAGCGAGGACGTGCCACCGTTCGTCAGCCACATCTTCTGGCCGTTCAGGACGTACTCCTCGCCGTCCTTGACGCCCTTGGAGGTGATCGCCGAGACGTCCGAGCCCAGCGCCGGCTCGGACATCGAGAACGCGCCCCGGACCTCGCCCAGCGCCATGCGCGGCAGGAACGTGTCCTTCTGCTCCTGGGTGCCGTGCTGCTTGAGCATGTACGCCACGATGAAGTGCGTATTGATGATTCCCGACACGCTCATCCAGCCGCGGGCGATTTCCTCCACGCACAGCGCGTATGTGAGAAGCGACTCACCCAGGCCCCCGTACTCCTCGGGGATCATCAGCCCGAACAGGCCGAGTTCCTTGAGCCCCTCGACGATCTCGGTGGGGTACTCGTCACGGTGTTCCAGCTGGGTCGCGACCGGAATGATCTCCTTGTCGACGAAATCCCGGACCGTGGAGAGGATTTCCTGCTGGACGTCGTTGAGGCCGGCGGTCTGGGCGAGTCGCGTCATGGCTACTTCTCCACGTTCTTCTGCGAAGGCTGGTTCAGCTCGGGGCGGCCGGGCTGCTCGCCGCCGCGCTCCTTGATGTACGTCTCGGTGGGGACCATCACCTTGCGACGGAACACGCAGACGAGTGTCCCGTCCTGCTTGTAGCCCTTGGTCTCCACGTAGACGATTCCGCGGTCGCTCCTGGACTTTGACGGAGTTTTGTCGAGAACGGTCGTCTCGCCGTAGATCGTGTCGCCGTGGAAGGTCGGTGCGACATGCTTCAGCGACTCGACCTCCAGATTGGCGATCGCCTTTCCGGAGACGTCGGGAACGGACATGCCGAGCAAGAGTGAGTAGATGTAGTTGCCGACGACAACGTTCTTTCCGAAATCGGTCGTCCGCTCCGCGTAGTTGCTGTCCATGTGCAACGGGTGATGATTCATGGTCAGCAGGCAGAAGAGGTGGTCGTCGTACTCGGTGACCGTCTTTCCGGGCCAGTGCTTGTAGACCGCACCGACCTCGAACTCCTCGTATGTGCGTCCGAACTGCATGATCAGGCCTCCGGCGCTTCGAACTTGGAAGTGCGCTGCATACCGGCCGCGCGGCCCTTGCCCGCGATGACCAGGGCCATCTTCCGGCTCGCCTCGTCGATCATCTCGTCCCCGAGCATCGCCGAGCCCTTCTTGCCGCCCTCCTCGGAGGTGCACCACTCGTACGCGTCGAGGATCAGCTCGGCGTGGTCGTAGTCCTCCTGCGAGGGCGAGAACACCTCGTTGGCCGCGTCCACCTGGCCCGGGTGCAGCACCCACTTGCCGTCGAAGCCCAGCGCCGCCGCCCGGCCCGCGACCTCGCGGTACGCGTCCACGTCACGGATCTGCAGGAAGGGACCGTCGATCGCCTGGAGATCGTGTGTACGGGCCGCCATCAGAATGCGCATCAGGATGTAGTGGTACGCGTCCGCGCCGTACCCGGGCGGCTGCTGACCGACGACCAGGGTCTTCATGTTGATCGACGCCATGAAGTCGGCCGGGCCGAAGATCAGCGTCTCCAGACGCGGCGAGGCGGCGGCGATGTCGTCGATGTTCACCAGGCCCTTGGCGTTCTCGATCTGCGCCTCGATGCCGATCTTCCCGACCTCGAAGCCCATCGTCTTCTCGATCTGGGTCAGCAGCAGGTCGAGGGCGACGACCTGCTGGGCGTCCTGGACCTTGGGCAGCATGATGCAGTCGAGGTTCTGGCCGGCACCCTCGACGACCGTGATGACATCGCGGTACGTCCAGTGCGTGGTCCAGTCGTTGACCCGCACGACCCGGGTCTTGCCCGTCCAGTCACCGTTGTTCAGCGCGTCGACGATGGTGTGCCGGGCGCCCTCCTTGGCGAGCGGCGCACAGGCGTCCTCCAGGTCGAGGAAGACCTGGTCGGCCGGGAGGCCCTGGGCCTTCTCCAGGAACCGCGGGTTCGAGCCGGGCACTGCCAGACACGAACGGCGCGGACGCAGGCGGTTGACGGCAGTCATGCGGGGACCTCCAGAGGGTCGAGCTTGTTCGCTTTCCGGATCTCGTCGACGATACGGCCGATGATCTCCGTGATACCGAAATCCTTCGGGGTGAATACGGCGGCGACACCGGCCCCGATCAGGGCCGACGCGTCGGCGGGCGGAATGATCCCGCCCGCGATGACCGGGATGTCGGCGGCGCCCGCCGCGCGCAGCCGGGTGAGCACGTCCGGTACGAGCTCGGCGTGCGAGCCGGACAGGATCGACAGACCGACGCAGTGCACGTCCTCGGCGAGGGCGGCCGAGACGATCTGCTCGGGGGTCAGTCTGATCCCCTGGTAGACGACCTCGAAGCCGGCGTCACGGGCCCGTACGGCGATCTGCTCGGCGCCGTTGGAGTGCCCGTCCAGGCCCGGCTTGCCGACCAGCAGCCGCAGCCGTCCGGCGCCCAGGTCGGCCGCGGTGCGGGCGACCTTCTCGCGGACCAGGGCGAGCGGGGTGCCCGCCTCGGCGGTCACCGCGACCGGCGCGGACGAGACGCCCGTCGGCGCCCGGAACTCGCCGAAGACATCGCGCAGCGCCCAGGACCACTCGCCGGTGGTGACACCGGCGCGGGCGCACTCCACGGTCGCTTCCATCATGTTGTCGGTGCCCGCGGCGGCCTTCTTCAGCGCGGCCAGCGCCTCGGTGGCGCGGGCCTCGTCGCGGTTGTCGCGCCAGTCGTGGAGGGCGGCGACGACCCTGGCCTCATTGGCGGGGTCGACCGTCATGATCGCCCCGTCCAGGTCCGCGGTGAGCGGGTTCGGCTCCGTCGTCTCGTAGATGTTGACGCCGACGATCCGCTCCTCGCCGCCCTCGATCCGGGCCCGGCGGGCGGCGTGCGAGGAGACCAGTTCGGACTTCAGATAGCCGGACTCGACGGCCGCCATGGCACCGCCCATCCGCTCGATCCGGCCGATCTCGGCGAGCGACTCGGTGACCAGCTCGTCCACCTTGGCCTCGATGACATGCGACCCGGCGAAGATGTCCTCGTACTCCAGCAGATCGCTCTCGTGCGCGAGCACCTGCTGGATGCGGAGCGACCACTGCTGGTCCCAGGGCCGGGGGAGCCCCAGCGCCTCGTTCCAGGCCGGCAGCTGGACGGCGCGGGCGCGGGCGTCCTTGGAGAGTGTGACGGCCAGCATCTCCAGGACGATGCGCTGGACGTTGTTCTCCGGCTGCGCCTCGGTCAGCCCGAGCGAGTTGACCTGGACGCCGTAGCGGAAGCGGCGCTGCTTGGCGTCGGTGATGCCGTACCGCTCGCGGGTGACCTGGTCCCAGATGCGGCCGAAGGCGCGCATCTTGCACATCTCCTCGATGAAGCGGACGCCCGCGTTCACGAAGAAGGAGATCCGGGCGACGACATCGCCGAACTTCTCCTCCGGCACCTGTCCCGAGTCACGGACCGCGTCGAGCACGGCGATCGCCGTCGACATGGCGTACGCGATCTCCTGGACCGGGGTGGCCCCCGCCTCCTGGAGGTGGTAGCTGCAGATGTTGATCGGGTTCCACTTCGGGATGCGGTTGACCGTGTACGTGATCATGTCGGTGGTCAGCCGCAGCGAGGGACCGGGCGGGAAGACGTGCGTCCCGCGCGAGAGGTATTCCTTGACGATGTCGTTCTGCGTGGTGCCCTGGAGCTTGGTGGGATCGGCGCCCTGCTCCTCGGCGACCACCTGATAGAGCGCCAGCAGCCACATCGCGGTGGCGTTGATCGTCATCGAGGTGTTCATCTGCTCCAGGGGGATGTCCTGGAACAGCCGGCGCATGTCACCGAGGTGCGACACCGGCACGCCGACCCGGCCGACCTCGCCGCGGGCGAGGATGTGGTCGGGGTCGTACCCGGTCTGCGTCGGCAGGTCGAAGGCGACCGACAGGCCGGTCTGGCCCTTGGCGAGGTTGCGCCGGTAGAGCTCGTTGGACGCCTCGGCGGTCGAGTGACCGGCGTACGTCCGCATGAGCCACGGGCGGTCCTTCTGACGCCCGCTCATGTCAGACATTCCTGCTGTGCTCGTCGGTCCGTTCCGCTGACGCGTCACGGAACAGGTTGATGGCGTCGATGTGCCGCTCGCGCAGTTCCTCGTCGCGCACGCCCAGCCCCTCGCGCGGCGCCAGTGCCAGCACGCCGACCTTGCCCTGGTGGAGGTTTCGGTGGACGTCGTACGCGGCCTGGCCGGTCTCATCCAGGGAGTAGACCTTCGACAGCGTGGGATGGATCCTGCCCTTGGCGACCAGCCGGTTGGCCTCCCACGCCTCGCGGTAGTTGGCGAAGTGCGAGCCCACGATCTTCTTGAGCGACATCCACAGGTAGCGGTTGTCGTACTCGTGGTTGTAGCCGGACGTGGAGGCGCAGGTGACGATCGTGCCGCCCTTGCGGGTCACGTACACCGAGGCGCCGAAGGTCTCGCGGCCCGGGTGCTCGAAGACGATGTCCACGTCCTCGCCGCCGGTGAGTTCACGGATGCGCTTGCCGAACCGCTTCCACTCGCGCGGGTCCTGGTTGTGCTCGTCCTTCCAGAACTTGTAGCCCTCGGCGGTGCGGTCGATGATCGCCTCGGCGCCCATCTTCCGGCAGATGTCGGCCTTCTGCTCGCTGGAGACGACACAGATCGGGTTGGCGCCGCCGGCCAGGGCGAACTGCGTGGCGTACGAGCCGAGTCCGCCGCTGGCGCCCCAGATCAGCACGTTGTCGCCCTGCTTCATGCCCGCGCCGTTGCGCGAGACGAGCTGGCGGTACGCGGTGGAGTTGACCAGGCCCGGAGCCGCGGCCTCCTCCCAGCTGAGGTGCTGCGGCTTCGGCATCAGCTGGTTGGACTTGACGAGCGCGATCTCCGCCAGCCCGCCGAAGTTGGTCTCGAAGCCCCAGATGCGCTGCTCCGGGTCGAGCATCGTGTCGTTGTGGCCGTCCGAGGACTCCAGTTCGACCGAGAGGCAGTGTGCGACGACCTCGTCGCCGGGGTGCCAGGCGTTGACACCGGGACCGGTGCGCAGGACGACGCCCGCCAGGTCGGAACCGATGACGTGGTACGGCAGGTCGTGGCGCTTGGTGAGCTCGCTGAGCTTTCCGTAGCGCTCCAGGAAGCCGAAGGTGGCCATCGGCTCGAAGATCGAGGTCCAGACGGAGTTGTAGTTCACCGAGCTCGCCATGACGGCGACCAGGGCCTCGCCGGGCCCGAGTTCGGGCACCGGGACCTCGTCGAGGTGCAGCGACTTACGGGGGTCCTTGTCGCGAGTGGCGAGCCCGTCGAACATCGCGGTCTCGTCCTTGTGCACGGTCACCGCGCGGTACGACTCGGGGATGGACAGGGCCGCGAAGTCTGCGGCTGTGCTGTCCGGCGATTGGATCGCGTCCAGGATTTCCTTCACGGTGTGCCTCCGGCGGATGGGGGCGCTGAGGGAACGCTTGCGAGTCCCTGCGAGCAAGAGAGGGAGCGGTGTGGTGTGGAGGTGCTGCCGTCGGTTCGGCTGTCAAAGCTTCGGCTTGCTCTGTGGAGCAGAAGGGTTTGCCTGTGACGCAGGCGTCCGGGCGCGCAGGCAACTCGCTTGCGGGGACAGCCGGCGTACGTGAGATCTCAGCACGCCGGCCGCCCGGACAACTTCAACGTATGGCACTCCGTGACACCTGGCAAGGCACTCGGTGCCAACAATTTCTCTCAGTTGTCACCCGCCGGGCACGTATGAGCAGCGTGGGGGGTGTTTCGCGGAGTTATGCCCGGTAAAAGACCGTGAATGATCGATCAGTGCGACCGGTACACGTAGGGGGTCGTGGTGCTCAGGGCCAGGAACCCGAGTCGACGGAGGATCGGGCTGCTCATGTCGGAGGCATCGACCTGAAGGTAGCCGTAGCCGCGCTCCGCCGCGATCCGGGCGCGGAAGGCCACCAGCGCCCGGTAGATGCCCTTCCCGCGCCATGCCTCGACCGTGCCGCCGCCCCAGAGCCCCGCGAAGCCCGTGCCCGGGTACAGCTCCATCCGGGCCGAGCTCACCGGCTCGTCGCCCACCATGGCGAGGACGCCGACGAAGCCGTCCGGGTCCTCGGCCAGCCGGGCCAGCACCTGATGCCGCAGCCGCGACCAGTCCGAACCGAACGCCCGCTCATGGGCGCGGACCATCAGCTCCACGTCGTCCGGGTCGCTCACGGTGCGCAGCCGCACACCGTCGGGGAGCTCCACCGCCGTCGAGAGCTCCGCGACCGGGGCGACCAGCAGGGTCTCCGGCTCCTCCGCCTCGAAACCGGCCGCCAGGAGCCGGTGGGCCAGATCGGCCGGCCGGTCGTGCGCGTACAGCTTCCACTCGAATTCGCCGTGCCCGAGCGCGGTGTAGTGCGCCACCTGTGCCGCGATCACCGCGTCCGCCCGTGCGGGATCCAGGTCCGGGGCCGACCAGACGACGCCGTTCCAGTCGTCGGCCGCGCCGACCTGCCGTACGACGTCGCCGGTGCGCTCGACCCGGACGCCGGGGCCGTCGGGGCGGGCGTGCTCGCGCATCTCGCGGTCGAAAAGGGTCAGAAGCGCATTGTGATCACGAGTCATCCGCCCACCACAACACCGGGTGCGCGGGTGCGGCAACCAGGTTTCGGTGGTGGGGGCGTGCCGGGCCGGCTCGCCCCCCGGTCACCGGTCCTGGAGCGCCTGCTGGATCGTGCGCATCACTTCGTCGAGCGGTGCGTCGGTCCGGGCCACGGCGACCAGCACCTCGCCCTGGGAGGTCACCGAGGCGGCCGGCTGCTTCGCGGGCTCGGCGCCGACGGTCCGCCCGGCCCCGATGCCGGTCCCGAAGGTGTCGCGGACGATCGCGAAGGCATGGTCGAGCTGCGCCTCCACGTCGCCCTCGCCGCCCGCCCGCAGCCAGCGGCGCAGCACATGGTTGTGCGCGGTGACCACGGCGGACGCCGCGACCTCCGCCAGCAGTGGGTCGTCGTTGCCGACATGGTGGTCGCGCTCGTCGAAATGGCCCAGCAGATAGCGGGTGAACAGCCGCTCGTAGCGGGCCACCGACGCGATCTCCGCCTCGCGCAGGGTGGGGACCTCGCGGGTCAGCTTGTAACGGGCCACGGAGACCGCGGGCTTCGCCGCGTACATCTTCATGACTTCCTTGATGCCGCGGCAGACGGTGTCGAGGGGGTGCTCGTGCGCCGGCGCGGCATTGAGGACGGCCTCGGCCCTGACGAGGGTGTCGTCGTGGTCCGGGAAGATCGCCTCTTCCTTGGAGCGGAAGTGCCGGAAGAAGGTCCGCCGGGCGACTCCGGCGGCGCCCGCGATCTCGTCGACCGTCGTCGCCTCGTACCCCTTGGTGGCGAAGAGTTCCATCGCCGCGGCGGCCAGTTCACGGCGCATTTTGAGCCGTTGGGCGGCGGCGCGCGTGCCTGCGGCACTTTCCTGGGTGTCGGGCGCGGCGGAGACACGGGGGGACCTGGCGGGCTGGGACATGGTGTGAACGTACTGCATCGGGTCGGGGGAGTGCGCCCGTGGGGGCGGGCCGCCCGACGGATCGAGCAGCCCGCCCCACCCGGCAGCTTTCTCAGCGCCGGGCATGTTCGCGGAAGCCGCGCCCCGTCTTGCGGCCGAGGCAGCCGGCGGCCACCAGGTGTTCGAGCAGCGGGGCCGGAGCCAGGCCCGGGTCACGGAACTCGCTGTGCAGCACCTTCTCGATGGCCAGCGAGACATCGAGACCGACGACGTCGAGCAGTTCGAACGGGCCCATCGGGTAGCCGCCGCCCAGCTTCATCGCGGCGTCGATGTCGTCGAGGGTCGCGTAGTGCTCCCCGACCATCTTGATCGCGTTGTTGAGGTACGGGAACAGCAGCGCGTTCACGATGAAACCGGCCCGGTCCCCGCAGTCCACCGGGTGCTTGCGGACCTTGCCGCACACCTCGCGGACGGTGGCGTGGACCTCGTCGGCGGTGAGCACCGTACGGACCACCTCGACCAGCTTCATCGCCGGCGCCGGGTTGAAGAAGTGCATCCCGATCACGTCCTGCGGACGCGAAGTGGCCCGCGCGATCGCCACGACCGGCAGCGAGGAGGTGGTGGTGGCGAGGACGGCACCCGGCTTGCAGACCTTGTCCAGGATCCCGAACAGCTGCTGCTTGACCGCCAGATCCTCGGCGACGGCCTCCACCGCGAGATCGACATCGGCGAAGGCGTCCAGCGAACCGGCCGCGGTGATCCGGGCCAGGGCCCCGTCCCGTGCCTCGGCCGTCAGCCGCCCCTTGGCGACGGAACGCTCCAGCGACTTGGCGATCCGGGCCTTCGCCGTGTCCGCCTTCTCCTGGCCGCGGGCGGCGAGCACTACGTCGTACCCGGCCTTCGCGAAGACTTCGGCGATCCCCGAGGCCATCGTCCCGGAACCCGCGACACCCACCGAACGCACCGTGCGTCCTGCCCCCGCCGACCCGTTGTCCCGCGGGGTCAGCGCGTCCGCCACCACGGTCTGACCGCCGGGACCCTCGTACGTGTAGAAGCCGCGGCCCGACTTGCGGCCGGTCAGCCCCGCTTCGCTCAGCTGCCGGAGAACGGGCGCCGGGGCGTGCAGCCGGTCGTGCGACTCGGAGTACATCGCCTCCAGGACGGTACGGGCGGTGTCGATCCCGATCAGGTCGAGCAGGGCGAGCGGGCCCATCGGCAGACCGCAGCCGAGCTTCATCGCCGCGTCGATGTCCTCCCGGGAGGCGTAGTTGGCCTCGTACATCGCGGCGGCCTGGTTGAGGTACCCGAACAGCAGCCCGTCGGCGACGAAGCCCGGCCGGTCACCGACCGCGACCGGTTCCTTCCCCAGGCTGCGGGCGAGCTCGGTGACCGCCTCGACGGCCGGCGGCGCGGTCAGCACCGAGGAGACCACCTCGACCAGCTTCATGGCCGGCGCCGGGTTGAAGAAGTGCAGGCCGAGCACACGCTCGGGGCGCAGCGATTCGGCGGCCAGCCGGGTCACCGACAGGGCGTTGGTGCCGGTCGCCAGGATCGTGGTGGGGGAGACGATCGCGTCGAGCTCCCGGAAGACCTGCTGCTTGATCTCGTACGACTCGGGCACGACCTCGATGACCAGCTCCGCCTCCGCGGCGGCCTGGAGGTCGGCGAAGGTACGGAACCGGGCGAGGACGTCGCTCCGCTCCTGTTCGGTGATCCGCTCGCGCCGCACGGCGCGGGCGGTCGCGGTCTCCAGGGCGGCGACGGCCCGGCGGGCGGCCTCGTCGCTGATGTCGATGCCGATGACCTCGTGGCCGGCGCGGGCCAGGACCTCGGCGATGCCGGTGCCCATGGTTCCGAGGCCGACGACGGCAATGGTGCTGAGCGGGGTGTCCATCACGGGACTCCAGAGAATGAGTGACGACTGTGAGGAGGCACGGCGCGCAGTGATGAGGGAGAACCGGCGCGACACGTGCGGGAATTGCGTGTCGTGGTACTCGGGGCCGGCGCGCGATGAGCACGCCCGGACCCGGAAAGGGGCGACGGACTCTGTCCCGGAGTCACGTCTCGCAAAGCTGCCGAACCGACAAGCACTCCGGGTGGCTGCGTCACCAGGCCACCGGAGCAAGCGGGGATCGTGTCCCGCTCACATGAGATTAACTGCCCGGTAACGAGCGCGCCAGCCCCGGGTCGATGTGCGCCATGCCACACTTCCCCCGCCCCTCGATACGCAGAGTCCCCGCCGATACGCTGACGGTCATGGACGAGGAGTTCCGGTCGCTGGCGGACCGGCTTGCTGATGAAGCGGATGCGGCGGGGGAGTCGGCGGCGTACCGCGGACTGCTCGCCGCCGAGGACGAGGAGGAGCTGGCCCGCGTCCTGGTGGAACGCGAACGCCCGCTCTGGGCCCGTGAGATCGCCGCCTTCCGGCTCGGCTGCGGCGGCGACCGGCGGGCCTTCGAGGCGCTGGTCCTGCTGCTCAACCACCGCGACCCGGAGCGCTGCGTCTCGGCCGCCCACGCCCTGGTGTGCCTGGGCGACCCCCGTACGCCCCGGGCCGCCGCGGCCCTGGCGACCAACACCCTGCGCACCGCGTACGCCCTGCACCCGGTGCGGCTGCTCACCGCGCTGCGGGCCCCGGAGTCGGTACCGGCCCTGATGAGCACCCTGGAGCGGCTGCTCGCCCCCGACGATCCGCACTGGCGGGTGGCGCTCGCCTGCGTGGAGGGGCTCGGACAGCTGGGGGACGAGCAGGCCCGCCCGCTCCTGGAGGCGGCACTGCCGCACCCGAGACTGGGCGGCGCGGCCCGGGACGCGCTCGGCCGGCTGGGCGCGCCCTGAGGAGGCGCCGGGCTCAGGAAGCGGCGGGGCTGCCGAGAGCGCGTACGTAGCGCACCTCGGGCACGAGTACGCCGTCCGCCTCGAAGGACTCCTCGGCGCCGTCGGGGCGGAAGCCCGCGCGCTCGTAGAAGCGGCGGGCCGGGGTGTTCTCCTTCAGTACCCACAGCGCCAGGTCCGGGAAGCCCTCGGCGGCGGTGCGGGTGAGTATCTCCGCCATCAGGGCGCGGCCCGACCCGGTCCCGATCTGCTCGGGCGCCACATAGAGCGCGTACAGCTCGCCCCGCGCGAGCCGCCTGCCGTTCTCGCGGTACGGGCCGTAGCAGGCCCAGCCGATCACCCCGTGGCCCGGCCGTTCGGCCACCATGTTCACGATCGTGCTGCCCCCGGTGAAGGACGAGCGGCGCCGCTCCGCGTCCTCGGCGAGGTCCATGTCGTCCAGATACGACTGCGGCACCAGTCCCGCGTACGCGGCCTGCCAGCCGCGCACCCGGACCCGCGCGACGGCCTCGCAGTCCTCGACGGTCATGTCCCGCACCAGTACGTCGGCGGGCGGGACGGGTGTGGTCCGTGTCGTCATACGGGCCATCCTGGCGCATCCGTCAGGGTGGCCCGTACGCGATCCGGACCGCGGGCCGTCAGCCGCGGAAGCCGAGCAGCCCGTGCAGGGTGCTGCCCCTGCTGCCGGAATCCGTCCGCCGCACCGACTTCGACGCCGCCTCACCGGTCAGCGGCTGCGGGTCGGGGGACTTGGCGCACACCGCGTCCACGTCGGCCCGGCTGCCGCCGCCGCGCGGGACGGTGCCCTTGGCGAGATAGTCCGCCAGATAGGTGTCCAGGCAGTCGTTGCCGCTCAGCGTGACGCCGTGATTGCCGCCGCCCTGCTCGACGACCAGGCTGGAGCCGCGCAGCCTGCGGTGCAGGGTGACCCCGCCCTCGTACGGTGTGGCCGCGTCATCGGTGGCCTGGAAGAGCAGCACCGGCGGAATTGCGCTGTTGGAGACGCGCACCGGATTCAGCGGCTCCACCGGCCAGTCGGCACACGGAGCGTTGTACCAGCTGTTGTTCCAGGTGAAGAAGGGCGCCTTGGCGTACACCCGCCGGCTGTCGCCGCGCCAGGTGATCCACTGCCGGGGCCACTGGGCGTCGCGGCACTGCACGGCCGCGTAGACCGAGTACCCGTTGTCGCCCTCGGCGTCGACCGCGCCGAACCTCTGGTGTGCCTTCACGAGCGCGTCCTGGTCGCCGTCGTTGGCGTACGCGGCGAACGCCTCGGCCAGATACGGCCAGTACCCGTTGTAGTAGGCACCCGGCAGGTAGGTGTCCTCCAGCTCGCTCGGGCCGACCTTCCCGCCCGCGGGGTGCGCTTTGACCGCCGCACGCATCGCGTACCAGGTGCTCTCGACCTTCGCCGGGTCGGTGCCGAGCCGGTACGTGGAGTCGTGCTTCGCCACCCAGGCGGCGAACGCCTTGTGGCGGGCGTCGAAGGCGTAGTCCTGGCTGATGTTGTCGTCGTACCAGACGCCGTCCGGGTCGACGTTCGAGTCGAGGGCGAGGCGTCGCACCCGCTCCGGGAAGAGCTTGGCGTACACCGCGCCGAGGTAGGTGCCGTAGGAGTACCCGAAGTAGTTGAGCTGCCGGGAGCCGGTGGCCCGCCGGATCACATCGAGGTCCTTCGCGGCGCTGACCGTGTCCATGTGGGGCAGCAGATCCGGGTACATGCGCCCGCACGCCTCGGCGAACGAACGGGCCCGGTTCCGGTTGGCCAGCTCGGCGCCGGGCAGGTCCGGCACCGAGTCGGGGCGCAGCGGATCGAAGTACTTCGGTACGCAGTTCAGTGCCGGCCTGCTCTTCCCCACACCGCGCGGATCGAAGCCGATCACGTCGTACTGGGCGGCGACCGCCTTCGGCAGTGAGGACGCCACGAATCCGGCCATCGACAGGCCGCTGCCCCCCGGGCCGCCCGGATTGACGAGCAACGGACCCTGGAACGTCTTCGCGGTGTGCGGGATACGGGACAGGGCGAGAGTGATCCGTCGGCCCGACGGATCGTCATGATCGAGCGGTGTACTGACCGATGAGCACTGCAGCCGCGGATACGACTTGGTGCCGCAGTCGGTCCATTCGAGCTGCGCGGCGGCGGGCCGCGCACCGTTGTCGGCGGTCGCCGGGGACGGTGCGGCGGTCACCAGACCGGCGACCGTCGCACCGACGGCGATCAGAATTCCCGAACGTTTCGTCATATGGCCTCCCGTGGTGGGGGAAACACGGCTGCGCGTGGCGCAGCCCCCGCCGCATGCTCCCCGCATTCACGCCAGGAAGGACCTGTTGCGTCAAGAGTTGACCCGTTTGCCCTTGTCGGTTCCGCCTGGGGCGTCCGCGAAGGTCCGGGCAGATCAGAGCAGGGTCAGCTGGGTGGGCCCGGGGGTGTCGAGCGGTGACCACTGCTCCTTCCGAGCGGGGAGCCGGCGGGCCGCGCCGCGGTGCGAGGGCCCGATGCCGAATTCGGTCGCCAGCTCGTGGACGTACCGGGTGATGCGGCGCTGGTACCACTTGGGCGCGTAGGCCCCTTCCGCGTACAGCCGCTCGTACCGCCGCACCAGATGGGGGTGGTGGTTCCCGAGCCACTGCATGTACCACTCCCGGGCGCCGGGCCGCAGATGGAGGACGAGTGGGGTCACCGAGGTCGCCCCGGCGGCGGCGATCGCGCGGACCGTGGCGCGCAGCTGGTCCGGATGGTCGCCGAGGAACGGGATGACGGGGGCCATCAGTACGCCGCAGTCGATGCCGTTCTCGCTCAGGGTGCGGACGGCGTCGAGGCGGCGCCCGGGGGAGGGGGTGCCGGGCTCGACGGTGCGCCACAGCGCGTCGTCGACGAAGCCGACCGAGACGGAGATGCCGACGTCGGTGACCTCGGCCGCCTGGCGCAGCAGTTCCAGATCGCGCAGGATCAGCGTTCCCTTGGTCAGGATCGAGAACGGGTTCGCGTGATCGCGCAGGGCCGAGATGATGCCGGGCATCAGCCGGTACCGGCCCTCGGCCCGCTGGTAGCAGTCCACATTGGTGCCCATCGCGATGTGCGCGCCGTGCCATCGGCTGGAGGCGAGGTGAGCGCGCAGCAGCTCCGGGGCGTTGATCTTGACGACGATCTGGGAGTCGAAGCCGAGGCCGGTGTCGAGGTCCAGATAGCTGTGGGTCTTGCGGGCGAAGCAGTAGACACAGGCGTGCGAGCAGCCTCTGTACGGATTGACGGTCCATTCGAACGGCATCCGCGACGCGCCCGGCACCCGGTTCACGATCGAGCGGGCCCGGATCTCATGGAAGGTGATCCCCCGGAATTCGGGGGTGTCAAAGGTGCGCGTGGTCACCGCGTCCGCGGTGAAGAGCGCGCTGTTCCCGGTCGTGGCGGGGTTCTCGACCAGATTCTCCCAGCGCATGGACGCCTCCTCGGTAGCACTGGACAGAGAATAGAACACTTGTTCCCTTGATCGTTTTCTCCCCTTCGTCCCGGGCCGGATTTTGAGCGGCGTGCCTGAGGTGGTTGGCTCAGCACACCCCCGAACAACCGAGTGCTGGAGGAACAGCCATGGCGAAGGTCGAGGCCACGACAGAGCGAGTCATCGCGGCGGACGCGGAGACGGTGTTCGACGCGCTGGCCGACTACAAGGAGGTCCGGGGCAAGGTGCTGCCCGGACAGTTCAGCGAGTACGAGGTGCGCGAGGGCGGTGACGGCGAGGGCACCCTCGTCCACTGGAAGCTCCAGGCCACCAGCAAGCGGGTGCGCGACTGTCTGCTGGAGGTCACCGAGCCCACCGACGGGCAGCTCGTGGAGAAGGACCGCAACTCCTCGATGGTCACCACCTGGACCGTCACCCCGGCCGGCGAGGGCAGGTCGAAAGCCGTCGTCTCGACCGTCTGGAACGGTGCCGGCGGCATCGGGGGATTCTTCGAGAAGGCCTTCGCGCCCAAGGGACTCGGGCGGATCTACGACGAGCTGCTGCGGAACCTCGCCGCCGAGGTCGAGAAGTAGCCCGACCCGTTCTTGACGGGCCTCACCGGTTCGGGTGGTTTTCACGGCCCATCGGTTGTGCGCCGTAGTGGCTCCCACCGGGAACTAAGCCCCCGAGTGCGCCGTCGGCGCCCCTCCGTCGCGTTTGCCCTCCCTTGTCGCGCAGTGACAGAAATGGGCGGCGCAGATGCGACGAGGGGAGCAGCACGTGGTGGGTGGGATCACTCTGTTGGAGGAGGAGCCGGGCGGCGCGGGGGCCACCGAAGCGGCGGCCGCACCGCCCGCCGGGCCGCCCCCGTCGTCTCCCGCCGCGGCGGCACGGGCTGCGACCCCCGCCCCGTCCGGCGTACCGGAGTACAGCCCCCGCAGCATCCGGCTGATCTTCCTCGGGCTGATGCTCACCCTGCTGCTCGCGGCGCTCGACCAGATGATTGTCGCCACCGCTCTGCCGAAGATCGTCGGCGAGCTGCACGGCCTGGAGAAGATGTCCTGGGCCGTCACCGCGTACCTGCTCGCCTCCACCATCGGACTGCCGATCTACGGAAAGCTCGGCGACCTCTTCGGCCGCAAGGGCGTCTTCCAGTTCGCCATCGTCGTCTTCGTCATCGGCTCCGCGCTCGCCGGCTGGTCCCGCACCATGGACGAGCTGATCGCCTTCCGCGCCGTCCAGGGCATCGGTGGCGGCGGGCTGATGATCGGCGTCCAGGCGATCATCGCGGATGTCGTACCGCCCCGGGAGCGCGGCCGGTTCATGGGGCTCATCGGCGCCGCGTTCGGCCTCGCGTCCGTGGCGGGACCGCTGCTCGGCGGCTTCTTCACCGACCACGCCTCCTGGCGCTGGTGCTTCTACATCAACGTCCCGTTCGGTCTGGTCACGCTCGCCGTCATCACCGTCGTACTGAAACTCCCCAGGCCCACCGTCCGGCCCCGCCTCGACGTCCTCGGTGCGCTGCTGCTCGCGGCCGCCTCCACCTGCCTGGTGCTGCTGACCAGTTGGGGCGGTACGGAGTACGCGTGGGGGTCGCGCACCATCCTGGGGCTGGGGGCCGGTGCCGTCGGAACGGCCCTGCTGTTCCTGGTCGTCGAGCACCGGGCGGCCGAACCCATCATTCCGCTGCGGCTGTTCCGTGACTCGATCTTCAACGTCACCGCGCTCGTCGGGGCGATCGTCGGAGTGGGACTGTTCGGCGCCGCCAGCTATCTGCCGACCTTCCTCCAGATGGTCGACGGCGCGACGGCCACCGAATCCGGGCTGCTGATGCTGCCGATGATGGGTGGCATCGTCATCGCGTCCGTCGTCTCCGGCCAGCTGATCTCCCGCACCGGCCGCTACCGCATCCACCCGATCCTCGGCGGCGCGGTCTCGGTGGTCGGGATGTGGCTGCTCTCCCGCCTCGAAACCGACACCCCGCGCCTTGAATACAGCATCGCGCAGGCCGTGCTCGGCATCGGGATCGGGCTGATCATGCCAGTACTGGTGCTCGCCGTGCAGAACTCCGTCGAGCCCGCCGACCTCGGCTCCGCCACCAGCGCCAACAACTACTTCCGGCAGATCGGCGGCAGCGTCGGCGCCGCCGTCTTCGGGACGCTCTTCGCGGGCCGCCTCGCGGACGCGCTCGCCGTCCGCCTGCCCTCCGGCGCCGACCTCCCCGACCCCGAGTCGATCACCCCGCAGCTGGTCCATGCGATGGAGCCCGCGCTGCGCGACAGTTATGTCCAGGCGTACGCCGACGCGATGCCGCGGATCTTCCTCTACCTCGTGCCGGTGCTCGCGCTCGGCCTGTTCTTCGCCTTCTTCCTCAAGGAGAAACCGCTGGTGTCCCACCACAGCCCCGAAAACGCCGCCGAGTCCGTCACCGTTCCGGCCGCCCGTACCACCACCACGATCACGCCCACCGAGGCCGTTCCGCCGCCGCCCGTCTACCTGTCGGGCGTACCCGTGTGCGGCAGCGTCCAGCACCCCGACGGTACGAAGGTCCCGCGCGCCGCCCTCACCCTCATCGACGTCCAGGGCCAGCAGGTCGGACGGGGCGCGAGCGGCGACGACGGGCGGTACGCGCTGAGCGTGCCCGGCGCCGGTTCGTACGTGCTCATCGCCGCGGCCGGTGGACACCAGCCGCAGGCCGTCAGTGTCACCGTGGGCGAACGGCCCGTCGAGCTCGATGTGGTGCTCGGCGGGGCCGGGCGTCTCGCCGGGACCGTCGTCACCGCCGACGGCATCCCGGTGCGCGACGCCGCCGTCACCCTCACCGATGTCCGCGGTGAGGTCGTCGCGTCCACCCGCAGCGGTCGCGAAGGCGGCTATGTGATCACGGAGTTGGTGGCGGGGGAGTACACCCTCGCCGCCAGTGCCCCCGCCTTCCGGCCCGCCGCGCTGCCGGTGAGCGTGCAGGCGGCCAGGGAGACCCGGCAGGACATCGAACTCGCCGGCGGGGCGGTGCTGCGCGGCATCGTACGGGCGAGCGGCGGCCGGCCCGTCGAGGACGCCCGGGTCACCCTCCTGGACGCGGCGGGCAATGTGGTCGACACACTCACCACGGGGCCCGACGGAGCATTCCGGTTCGTGGACCTGTCCACCGGTGAGTACACCGTGATCGCGGCCGGGTATCCGCCGGTGGCCACCGTCCTCCAGGTCGCGGGCGGCGGGCGCACCGAACGCGACCTCCAACTGGGGCACGAGGACTGACCGTCCGGAGGAACAGCGGGCCTGGCCGGCGGCTTTCCCGGCCGGCCCGGAGCCGCAGCCGGACCGTTCCGTGCGCGGCCCGGTGCACCCGGCGCACCACCCCGGGGCCGATTGCACCGACGACCGACGACCGACGACCGACGACGACCGACGGACGCCGGACACGGAGCCGTACCGTGGAGCCACGAACCGCAGAACATTGCGGTGGGGAAGGAGCCGTCCACCCATGGATGCCGATGTGCCAGCGCAGCGGAGCCCGTTGTCGCGCGAGGCGGCGACCGGCCGTGTGCCGCTGGCCGTCGTGGTGATCGACGCGGACGGGCTCGTCTCCCACTGGTCGAGCGGCGCGAGACGGATCTTCGGTGTCACCAGACACGAGGCGGTCGGCTGCCCGGCCGGTGAACTCCTTCCGGTCTACGGGGTGTTGGGCCGGGCGGAAGAGGACCGCCCGGGACTCGGTTCTGGACCGGGTCCCGAACTGGGCACCGATCGACTCGGTTCCGACCGGATCGGTTCCGGACCCGGTTCGGGGCTCGGTTCCGTGCTCGACGGTTCGCCGGGCGGGGATCTCTCGTACCCGGCGGCGGGCCGGGCCCGGATCGACGCACCGGAACGCGGCCGGATCGACGTCCTGTGGTGGGCCTACCCACTGGTCGGCCCGCGTTCCGGGCGACTCCTGGTGCTCGCCGCGGACGCCGGCCGGCTGGGCGAGGGCGGTAAGGGCGACGGCCGGGACACCGGGACGGTCGCCCCCGTCTTCGCGCTCCACACCGACTTTCCCGGCTACCGGGAGCTGGCGGGGCGGCTGCCCGAGATCCTGCCCGGCATGAGTGTCGGCGAGGCGGCCGGAATCGTCGCCCGGATGCTCGAACTCGGCTACCCCTTCCTGGAGTTCATTCACCGGAGCCAGGTGCCAATCACCCCCGACTGGGGTGTGCCGCGACGCACCTCCCGACCCCCTGCCCGGTCCCCGGGCGGCGACGGCGGCGGATCAACCGCTCCCCGCACCGTCCCCCGCCCCGAACCGGACCTCGAATACGCGGCGGTCCGCGAACGGCTGGAGTTCCTCGACGAGGTCAGCGGCCGCATCGGCACCTCCCTCGACCTGGAACGCACCATCCGCGAGGTCACCAGCGCCGCCGTACCCCGCTTCGCCGACTTCGCGGGTACGCATCTGCGCGCCGCCGTACTGGCCGGCGAGGGCTTCCCGGACGGGCCGCCCGACGTCACCACCGTCTGGCACCGGGTCTGGGTCGAGCACAACGACGAACCGGGCCGCTGGGACGACACCGTCCCGGTCGGCGAGTCCATCGCCTTCCCCGAACACACCCCGTTCTTCCGGTGCATGGTCACCGGCGAGCCCGTCCTCGTCCCGTACGTCGACGAGGAGATGAGCAACCGGATCTCGGGCGAGTTCGAGAAACGCGACCTGCGCCCGCTGATCAGCCACCGCTCCCTGCTGATCGTGCCGCTCAAGGCCCGCGACGTGGTCCTCGGCTTCATGGTCCTGATGCGCCGCCCCGGCCGTGAGCCCTTCGACGACATGGACCGCACCACCGGCGCCGAACTGGCCGCCCGCGCCGGGCTCGTACTCGACAACGCCCGCATGTACACCTACCAGGAGAACGTCGCGGAGACGCTCCGGGACAGCATGCTGCCCAAGGTCGCGCCCCGGATGGCAGGCTGCGACATCGCCACCCGGTATCTGCCCGGCACCCGGCTCGGAAGAATCGGCGGCGACTGGTTCGACTCGGTGAAGCTGCCCGGCTCCCGGACCGCGCTCGTCGTCGGCGATGTCATGGGCCACGGCCTCAACTCCGCCGCGATGATGGGACAGTTGCGTACCGCGGTGCTGACCATGGCCACCATGGAAATGCCACCGGCCCTACTGCTGCGCAATCTCGACGACCTGGCGCAGCGCCTCGGCGAGCAGTACCTGGCGACGTGCCTCTACGCCGTCTACGACCCGATCCGTTCCGAGGTCCAGATCGCCAACGCCGGGCACATTCCTCCCGTGCTCGTCCGCGCCGAGGACGGCCGGGCCGAACTCCTGGCCCTGCCCACCGGCGCCCCCATCGGCGTGGGCGGCGTCGCGTTCGAGACCGCGACCGTACGGGTGCGGCCCGGCGACCATCTGGTCCTGTGCACCGACGGCCTCGTCGAGGTGCGCGGCCAGGACATCGGCGCCGGGCTCGCCGCGCTCTGCGCCTCGGCGGCCCATCCCGCCGCCTCCATGGACGACGCCTGCGGCACGATCATCCGGGCCCTGGACCCGGGCGGCGTCCGCAAGGACGACGTGGCGCTGCTGATGGCCCGGCTGAACGGCATCCCGGACGACGACGTCGCCGAATGGCAACTCGCCCTGGACCCGCGCGAAGTGGCGCGATCAAGGCGCCTGGTACGCGGGAAACTGCTCGACTGGGAGCTGCCGGATGCGGTGGAGGCGGCCGAGCTGATGGTCAGTGAACTGGTGACCAACGCCGTGAAGCACGGCCGAAGTCACCACATCGGACTCCGCCTGGTCCGCACCGGCGCGCTGCTGTGCGAGGTCAGCGACGACGAACCCGCCCCGGCCACGCTGCTCGACGCCGCCTCCGACGACGAGTCCGGCCGCGGCCTGCTCCTGGTGAGCAGCCTCGCCCGCGAATGGGGCACCAGCACCACGGCGCACGGCAAGACCGTCTGGTTCGAGCAGGCACTCAGCGGGATCCCGCGCCCCCGGTCGCACACCCGGTGAAAGCCTCGCCACGGGCGGGTGGACGCCGTGCGTGCTCTTGCCGACGCCGTCCCGGGACGGTAGTCCGGTCCTGAACGGAACGCCGCAGGACGAACGGACCCGGGGAGCGCGCATGGACGTGTCACAGCAATACCGCGAGGCATGGGAGGGCTTCTGGTCCGCCACCTCGGACACCCCCGGCGAGGCGATCTGGGACTCCGACCCGTCTGTCACCTCCGTACCGGACACCGAACTGCTGCTGCCGCACGCCGACATCACGCTGCCCGTCGTGGATCTCGGCTGCGGCAACGGCACCCAGACCCGCTATCTCGCCACCCGTTTCGCCGGTGCGATCGGCGTGGACCTCTCGCACGCGGCCATCGCGCACGCCCGCCGCGCGGACCCCGCGGGCGTCGCGGAGTTCGCCCAGCTCGACCTCGTCGACGCGGAGGCCGTGGCGGCCCTGCACGTGCGGATGGGCGACACCAATGTCTATATGCGTGCGGTGATCCACCAGAGCGAGCCCGAGGCCAGGCCGGCTGTCGCCGCTGCGGTCGCGGCACTGCTGGGGGAGCGGGGGCGAGCCTTCGTCGCCGAGCCGACCCCGGCCTCCAAGGGCGTGCTCCAGCAGGTGGCGCAGGGCCCGGACGGCCCGCCGGAGAAGCTGCGCCGGGTCCTGGCCCACGGGCTCAAGCCGGCGAGCGCCACGGAGGAGGAGGTACGGCGGCTGCTCCAGGAGGCCGGCCTCGCCACGCTGGCCGACGGTGCGACCGCCCTGGTCCAGACCGAGTACCTGCCCGACGGAACCCGCGTCGAGCTGCCGGCACGCTGGTTCGTGCTGAGTCGTCGGGGAGCTCGGGGACGGGCGCCGGAGCCGTCGGGGCGGCCCTGACTCCTTTGGCAGGACCGGGTGGCGAACGATGATGTCGGCTGTGGCCCGGACGCCGCGGCCGGTCGGGCGGTGGGCCTGCGCCGCCGCTCCGCGGCCAGGGCAGGCCTGCTGCAGTCGGCGTCCGAGAGGTTGAGGGTGACCCCGGGCGGCACGACCTCGTCGATGCGGTCGAGGATCTCGTCGTCGAGCCGGAGTTCGGCGGCGGCGGGTTGGTCGGTCAGCCGGTCGATGGCGGCGGCGGCCGGCGTCCGGGCGGGCGGTGTCGACGGCCTCGGCGAACTGGCGGGCGGCCCGGCCGACAGCTGCCCGCCGGCATCACGGTGCACCCGGCCCGGCGGCTCTACCGGGCCGCGACGGGGTCGCGGGTGGTCAGCGCGTCGAGGAACGCGGCGGTGTCGCGGACGGTGCGGGCGAGCGGCCCCCGGACGGAGAGCCCCATCCCGTCATTGCCCTCCGGGCCCGCGGTGACGAGTCCGCGGCTGGGCTTGAGCCCGACCACCCCGCAGGCGCTCGCGGGGGAGCGCACCGAACCGGCGGTGTCGCTGCCCTGCGCGATCGGCACCAGCAGTGCGCCGACCGCCGCGGCCGCGCCACCACTGCTGCCGGCCGCGCTGCGGGTGAGGTCGAGCGGGCTGCGTGCCGGGGCGGACACCTCGGGCTCGGTGTAGCAGGCGGCCCCGAACTCGGGGACGGTGGTCTTGCCGAGGCTGATCAGCCCGGCGTCGGCCATGACATCGACGATCTCGTCGTTGTGCCCGGGAACCCAGTCGCGGAACAGCGCGGAACCCAGCGTGGTGCGTACGCCCGCGGTGGCTTCCAGATCCTTGACCGCGGTGGGCACGCCGAACAGGCGCGGCAGCCCGGCGCGATCCGTCGACCGCAGGACACGTTCGGCCTCGGCCGCCGCGGCGCGGGCCCGGTCGGCCGACACGGTGGTGAACGCCCCACCCGGTCGCCGCCCCCGATCCGGGCGAGCAGGTGATCCACGACTTCGGTGGGACTCGTCCCACCGCGCTCGTAGGCGGCGGTCAGCTGTAGAGCGGTGAGGTCGTGCAACTCCGTCATGCGCGCCTCATTGAAGTTTCGTTACGCGTATCGTTATGGTGCGGTCATGGTGGTCGAGAAGGCAAGCACTTCCAAGCAGGGCCGTCCCCGGGCGGTGACGCTCGACGCGGTCCTGGACGCGGCGACCGAGCTGGCCGACGACCAGGGACTGGACGCCGTGAGCTTCCGCGCGCTGGCCGACCGGCTGGACGTGTCACCGATGGCGATCCACCGCACGACGGGCGGCATCGACGCACTCCAGCACGCGCTGGTGTCCCGGATCGTCGGCGAGGTGACCCGGTCGGTGGACTGGCCGGACGACTGGCGCGGCATCGTCCGGCTGTTCGCGGACACGCTGCACGACCTGCTCATACGGCACCCCGTGATCCTTGAGGCGCACCGCCGCGCCTCTCTCGTCGGGCCCGGCGCCGACGACGTCGCGTACCGGGTCGTCGCGGCGCTGCGCAGCGCCGGACTCGACGAGGAGGCCGCCGCGTACGCGTACGGCACCCTGCACGACTTCGTCACCGGCCATGTGGCGATCCGCCTCGGCCGTGGCGATCTGGAACTGCACCATCTCCCGCCGGAACGCCGGGCCGCGTCGGTGTTCGCGGACCACCACGACTACGACCGCCGGTTCTCCTTCGGCCTCGACTTCCTCATCGGCGGGATCGCCGCCGCTGCCGCCACCCCCGTATCGCACGAGGAGCAGAGATGACCCCCTCCCCGCCGGACCTGCCGAAGACGCCGGAGACGGAACTGCCGGAGACACACCGCCTGACGACCCCGGGCGGGCGCCGCATCGCGTACTGCTCGTACGGCGACCCCGCCGCCCCGCCCGTGATCGTGCTCCACGGCACCCCCGGCAGCCGCTACGAGGGCCTCGCCCTGCGACAGGCGGCGACGGAGGCGGGCCTGCGTCTGGTCTTCCCGGACCGTCCGGGGTACGGCGAGACCGACCCCGTACCCGGCCGCGGCTTCCACCGCTGGAACGACGACTTCGTGGCCCTGCTCGACCACCTCGGTCACGAGCGGGCGGTCCTCGTGGCGATCTCGGGCGGCGGCGGGTACGCGCTCTCGGCGGCCCAGAAGCACCCCGGGCGGGTCACGCGGCTGATCCTCGCGTGTGCAGCCGTCCCCGGAGCCCCCCGCGAGGCGTACGCGCGCCGGATCCCGCTGGTCAAGTGGCTGAACCGGATCGTGCTCTGGGCTCCGGCGATCGCTCGGCCGATGCTCGCGGGGAAGGGGATCTTCAAGAAGACGAGGCGCGAGCCGAACCTCGATGCCTGGCCCCGTTCCGATCGGCTGATCATGAGCACCCCGGCCTTCCGGGCGCTGTCCGACGTGGACACGACCGAGGGCCAGCGCCAGGGCGTGGACGCGGCCATCACCGACCTCGCCGGCTACGCCCGCCCCCTGCCGGACCCGCTGGGCTCGGTCTCCGTACCGACCCTGTTCCTCCACGGCGAGGCGGACGGCAACGTCCCCATCGAGGTGGCGCGCTGGGCGCACCCGCAGATCCCCGGCGCCGAGCTGCGCACCGTACCCGACGGCGGTCACCTGTTCCTTCTGGCCGACCCGGAGCCGCTCCTGCGGGAATTGACCTGAGCGGTGAGCCCGCCGGTGTGAGGATGGCCGTCATGACCTGGACGGCACCTCGCATCGAACGCACGACAGCCGACGGCGACCAGCTGAACGTTCCGAGCACCGCGGACGAGCGGGCCATGCTGGAAGGCTGGCTCCGGTGGCACCGGGAGACTCTGCTCACCAAGTGCGCCGGGCTCGCCCCGGCACAGCTCACGCGCACCACGGCCGAACCGTCGGACCTCACCCTCCTCGGCCTGGTGCGGCACATGGCGGAGATCGAACGCTGGTGGTTCCGCCGGAGCTTCGCGGGTGAGCCGATCGGTGACGTCTTCACCGCCCCGGGCGACGGCGACGAAGGGCTCGAAGGCGTCGACGCCGCTCACGCCGAGCGCGACTTCGCCGCCTTCCGGGCCGAGGTCGCGGCGTGCGAGGCGGCCGTGGCGGGGCGCGGTCTCGACGAGACCTTCATGTCGGCCGGTCGTGGGCGACCGGTCAGCCTGCGCTGGGTGTTCCTGGTGATGATCCAGGAGTACGCCCGTCACAACGGCCACGCGGACCTGCTGCGCGAGCGGACCGACGGTGCCACGGGCGACTACCCGGCACCGGAACGACGGTGACCGGCCCCCACCGGGGGACCGGCCACTCCTCGTCGACGGGGCGGACGGTGCCGCACCTCGGCCGCCGTCCATCTCAGCCGTCGTCCGCCTCGGGCGGATACACGGCCGCGTAGGTCGACCGGAAGAGGGCGTCGACCTCCTGGCCGCTGAGCCCCTGCGACCTCGCCTCGTTCAGCCACTCGGCGAGCGACGTGCGCAGCGGGGAGCCGGAGCCCGACTGGGCCGGAGCGAGGGAGCGGGTGATGAAGGTGCCCGCCCCCTGCCGGACCTCGGCGAGACCCGCGCGCTCCAGCTCGCGGTACGCCTTGAGGGTCGTGTTCGGGTTGACCTTGGTCTCTGCAGCGACCTGAGCCGCCGTGGGCAGCCGGTCACCCTCCTCCAGCGCGCCCATGCGCAGCGCCTGTTCGACCTGTCGCACGATCTGGAGGTACGTTGCCACTCCGCTGCGCCGGTCGATGCGGAATACGACCACTGCCTTCACCTCCCGTTCGACTGCCGAAACACTGTGTACCTGCGCCGGCAGGGCCTAGAGCGGGCGACGTGACACCCGCCACAGGACGAACGCGGTGAGTACGGCGGTACCCGCGAGCAGAATGCCCGCCCCGGTCCACTGCATGGCCGGCATCTGGTCGAAGCCGAGGTACTCGTACACATTGTTGACGATGCCGTGCTCCTTGACGCATGCGTCGGAGGCCGCCTCGGTCTCCTCGGCGCACAGGCCCCAGCCGTAGAGATGGCCGTCGGCGGAACCGATCCAGCGGTCCACCTCGAACGATTCGTTCAGCCGCGAGGGCATGTCCGCGTCTAGCGGGTAGGTGATCGTGCGGGTCGGGGCGAGGTGGACGATCATCATGTCCCAGACGACCCCGACGGCCCCGGCGAAGACGAAGGTGATCGCCATGGACATCAGGACGCGGCGGACCAGCACACCGATGGTGATGCCCGCGGCGGTCATGAAGAGACAGAGCGCGGGGAGCACCGGGCCGGTGGCACCGAACATCGACCCGTCCGACCACTGGCTGGGGAACACCGAACGGTAGGGCTTCCACCACCAGGTGAACAGTGCCGAGAGCGCCGCGGCGGTCACGAGCACCGCCGCGTAGATCCAGGCGAACTTCGTCGCCACCCAGCGGCGGCGTGACACGGACTGGGTGGTGACCAGCTGCGCGGTGCCCTGCTCCTGATCTCCCGCGATCAGCGGGGCGCCGACGAAGACGGCGAGGATCAGCGGCAGTCCGCCCAGCACGGTGATGACGAGACCCACGCTGTCCGAGTCGAACGTCGGCTGCGCCAGCTCCTTCCCCGGCCAGCCCGCGGCGTCCAGGACGTCCTTCATCCGGCTGCGCTCGTAGACGAGCCAGATCGATCCGAGGACGGTCAGCGCGAGCAGGCTGAGCAGGGCGGCCCGGTGCTGGCGCACCACGAGCCAGCTCAGCCCGCGCAGCATGCGGGGCCCCGGGGCGCGCCCGGTCCGGGGGGCGTCGGTCAGGGTGGTGCTCATGAGGTGTGGCTCCCTTCGGCCTCGATACGGGCACCGGGTGTGAACAACGGGGGTGCGTCCGGCGAGCGGAGATGCGCCAGCAGCACCTCCTCCAGGCTCGGTTCGGCGACCACCCAGTCACCCGACAGCGGGCCGTTCGTCCGCACCAGCGCGTGGAACTGCCGGCCCTGGACGCGGCACTCGATCACGGTGTGCGGAGCCAGCGCGGCCGCCGGGTCCCCGTCCGTGGCGAGCCCGGTCACCAGTGCGTGGGCCGGGACGAGCGCGTCCGCGTCACCCGCCATCCGGATCCTGCCGTCGGCGAGGACGAGCAGGTAGTCGCACATGTCCTCCAGCTCGGAGAGCATGTGGGAGGACATCACCACCGTGGTCCCGCGCTCGACGGCCTCCGACATCAGCAGGGCACTCATGTCGTGGCGGGCGAGCGGGTCGAGGTCGGACATCGGCTCGTCGAGCAGCAGCAGGTCGGGCCGCTTGCCGAAGGCCAGCGCGAACGCGACGCGGGTGCGCTGGCCACCGGAGAGGGTGCCGACGCGGGCGTCCATCGGCACCTGGCCGGACCGTACGATCCGCTCCGCCGCCGCCGCGTCCCAGCCGGGGTTGAGCTCGGCGCCCATGCGCAGTGTCTCGGCCACGGTGAACCGCTTGAAAAGCGGCTTGTCCTGCCCGAGGAACGCGAACTTGGGCATCACCTCGGGGTCGTCCACGGGCACGCCGAAGATGCGGAGGTCACCTCCCGTGGGCCGCACCTGCCGGGTCGCGATCCCCAGCAGGGTGCTCTTCCCGGCTCCGTTGGGGCCGACGAGACCGCAGATCCGGCCGGCCGGCAGCCGGAACGAGATGTCCTGCAGCGCCCAGCCGCGACGGTAGCGCTTACCCAGGCCGCGGGCCTCCAGGGCCCAGGCGCCGGATACGCCGTCCGGAGTGAATGCGTCTGCCATGCACTTCGCCTCGATTCCATTAGTCAATTAATGGAATCATGGTCTGAGGCGACGGAAAGTGTCAAGGCGCGCAGGTCGGCCCCGCGCGCGGGTGTCCGTGATGCGCCTGTTCGGGGTGTGCGTCGCGCTCTCTTCGGAGGACTGGACCATTGAACGTCCCTGTGGCTCTGGCCTGGCGGTTCTCGGGCGCGTAGCGTGACCCGGCATGAAGATCCTGATCAGCGCGGACATGGAAGGCGCCACCGGTGTGACCTGGCCGGCCGATGTGCTGCCGGGCACCCCCCAATGGGAGCGCTGCCGTTCCATGTTCACCTCCGACGTGAACGCGGCAGCGCTCGGCTTCTACGACGGCGGCGCCGACGAGGTCCTGGTCAACGAGGCCCACTGGTCCATGCGCAACCTCCTGCTGGAGCGGCTCGACGACCGGGTCCAGATGCTCACCGGCCGGCACAAGTCCCTCTCCATGGTCGAGGGCATCCAGCACGGTGACGTCGACGCCATCGCCTTCGTCGGCTACCACACGGGCGCCGGGGCGGAGGGCGTACTCGCCCACACCTACCTGGCGAACTCCATCACCGGGGTCTGGCTCAACGGCGCCCGCGCGAGCGAGGGACTGCTCAACGCCCATGTCGTGGCCGAGTACGGGGTGCCCGTCGTCCTCGTCACCGGCGACGACCTGACCTGCGTGGACGCCGAGGCGTACGCCCCCCGGGCCCGCAAGGTCGCCGTCAAGGACTACGTGTCGCGGTACGCGGCGGTCTGCCGCACCCCGGCCCGTACCGCGGCGGACATCCGCGCCGCCGCGAAGGAAGCCACCGCGCTCGCCGTTCGGCACACACCGGTGGAGGGCGGACCCTTCACCGTGGAGCTGGAGTTCGACGCCGAGCACCTGGCCCAGGCGGCCACCGTCGTCCCCGGCGTGGCACCCAGCGGCGAACGGCGCGTCGCCTACACCAGCGCGACGATGTACGAAGGTATCCGCACGTTCAAGGCGGTGACGACGATCGTGTCGTCCGCCGTGGAGGAGCAGTATGGCTGAGGCGACCGGTCCCCAGGAAAGCGTCGACCAGCAGGCGCTCGACGAATCGGTGACGTTCACCTCCGAACTGATCCGGATCGACACCACCAACCGCGGCGGCGGCGACTGCCGCGAGCGCCCGGCCGCCGAGTACGTCGCCGAGCGGCTGGCCGCCGCCGGACTGGAACCCACCCTGCTGGAGCGCACCCCCGGACGGACCAATGTGGTCGCCAGGATTCCCGGCACCGACCCGTCCGCCGACGCCCTGCTCGTCCACGGCCACCTCGACGTGGTCCCGGCCGAGGCCGCCGACTGGACCGTGCATCCCTTCTCCGGCGAGGTCCGCGACGGAGTCGTCTGGGGGCGCGGCGCCATCGACATGAAGAACATGGACGCGATGGTCCTGGCCGTCGTACGCGCCTGGGCGCGGGCCGGCGTCCGGCCCCGCCGCGACATCGTGATCGCGTACACCGCCGACGAGGAGGCCAGCGCCGACGACGGTTCCGGCTTCCTCGCCGACCAGCACGCCGAACTCTTCGAAGGCTGTACCGAAGGCATCAGCGAATCCGGTGCCTTCACCTTCCACGCCGGACCGGACCTGCCGCTGTACCCGATCGCCGCGGGCGAGCGCGGCACCGCCTGGCTGAAGCTCACCGCACACGGCAAGGCCGGTCACGGCTCCAAGGTCAACAGGGCCAACGCGGTCAGCACGCTCGCCGAGGCCGTCGCCCGGATCGGCAACCACGCATGGCCCGTCCGGCTCACCCCGACGGTCCGCGCCGCGCTCACCGAACTCGCCGCGCTGCACGGCATGCACCCCGACCTCGACGCCCCCGGCTTCGACGTGGACGAACTGCTCGGCAAGCTCGGCCCCGCCGCCGAACTCGTCGCGCCGACCGTCCGCAACAGCTCCAACCCGACCATGCTGGAGGCCGGGTACAAGGTCAATGTGATCCCGGGCCACGCCACCGCCTACATCGACGGCCGGATGGTGCCCGGCGGCGAGGACGAGTTCCACGCCACCCTGGACCGGCTGACCGGACCCGACGTCGAGTGGGAGTTCCACCACCGCGAGGTCCCGCTCCAGGCCCCGGTCGACTCGCCGACGTTCGCGAAGCTGCGCGCCGCGATCGAACGCTTCGACCCGGCCGGCCATGTCGTGCCGTACTGCATGTCGGGCGGCACGGACGCCAAGCAGTTCTCCCGGCTCGGCATCACCGGCTACGGCTTCTCACCGCTGAAGCTGCCCGTCGGCTTCGACTACCAGGCGCTGTTCCACGGCGTCGACGAACGCGTCCCCGTCGAGGCCCTGCACTTCGGCGTCCGCGTCCTCGACCACTACCTGCGTACTGCCTGACCGCTACAGGGGGAATCGATCATGCTGCCCACCGGGGCTCACGGAACCTGGCCGTCGCCGATCGACGCCGCGCTCGCCGCCTCCCACGACGGACGTCCGGAGTACGTCGGCACCGTCGGTGACGAGGTGTGGTGGACGGAGCCGCGCCCCGCCGAGGCGGGCCGCCGCGCCCTGATCCGCCGCCGGGCGGACGGCAGCGCCGACACCGTGCTGCCCGCTCCGTGGAACGTACGGAGCCGGGTCATCGAGTACGGCGGAGTGCCCTGGACGGGGACCGGGCGGGCCGAGGGCGGCCCACTGATCGTCTTCGTCCACTTCGCCGACCAGCGGCTGTACGCCTACGCCCCCGACGGTCCCGACGAGCCCTGGCCGCTCACCCCGGTCGTGTCCGTCGGCGGCGGGCTGCGCTGGGCCGACCCACAGCTCCACCCCGACCGGGGCGAAGTCTGGTGCGTCCTGGAGGAGTTCACCGGCGAGGGCCCCACCGAGCTGCGCCGGGTGATCGCCGCCGTACCCCTGGACGGCTCGGCCGCCGACGACCGCTCCGCGGTACGTGAACTCACCGACGACAGCCATCGGTTCGTCACCGGACCGAAGCTCTCGCCCGACGGGCGGCAGGCGGCCTGGATCGCCTGGGACCATCCCCGGATGCCGTGGGACGGTACCGAGGTGATGCTCGCGGACGTCGCCGGGGACGGCACCTTCCAGCACCCCCGGGTGTTCGCCGGCGGTTCCGAGGAGTCGGTGCCGCAGATCGAGTGGGACGTCGACGGGCAGCTCCTCCTCGCCAGTGACCGCAGCGGCTGGTGGAACCTGTACCGCGCCGATCCGCACCGGGACCCGGTCGCGCTCTGCCCCCGCGAGCAGGAGTTCGCCGGACCGCTCTGGAAGATCGGCCTCAGCTGGTTCCGGCCGCTGGACAACGGCCTGATCGCCACCATCCACGGCAAGGGCACCACCACGCTCGGCATCCTCGACCCGCGGACCGGCGAACTGGCCGACGTCGCCGGGCCCTGGACCGAGTGGGCCGAGACGCTCGCCGTGCACGGCAGCCGGGTCATCGGCGTCGCGGCGAGCCCGTACAGCGCGTACGAGGTGGTGGAGCTGGACACCGCGACCGGCCGCACCCGCGTCATCGGGTCACCGCACCAGGACGCAGTCGACCCCGCGTACTACCCGCGGCCCGAGGAGCGCACCTTCACCGGGCCCGACGGACGCGAGATCCACGCCCACATCTACCCGCCCCGCAGCCCCGACCGGACCGGCCCCGAGGACGAGCGGCCGCCCTATGTGGTCTGGGCGCACGGCGGCCCCACCGGCCACGCCGCACTCGTACTCGACCTGGAGATCGCCTACTTCACCTCGCGCGGCATCGGCGTCGCCGAGGTGAACTACGGCGGCTCCACCGGCTACGGCAGGACCTACCGCAACCGGCTGCGCGAACAGTGGGGCGTCGTCGACGTCGAGGACTGCGCGGCCGTCGCCGCGGCGCTGGCCGACGAGGGCACCGCCGACCGGCAGCGGCTGGCCATCCGGGGCGGCAGCGCCGGCGGCTGGACCACCGCGGCCTCACTGACCGGTACCGAGGTCTACGCCTGCGGGACGATCATCTACCCCATCCTCGACCTGACCGGCTGGGGCACCGACGAGACCCATGACTTCGAGTCGCGGTACCTGGAGTCCCTGGTGGGCCCGCTCGCCGAAGTCCCGGAACGCTACCGCGAACGCTCTCCGGTCGGCCGCACCGACCGGCTGACCACCCCCTTCCTGCTGCTCCAGGGACTGGACGACCCGATCTGCCCGCCCGTCCAGTGCGAGCGGTTCCTGGCCGCGCTCGACGGACGCGGCATCCCGCACGCGTACCTCACCTTCGAGGGCGAGGGACACGGGTTCCGGCGCGCCGACACCATGGTCCGCGCGCTGGAGGCCGAACTCTCCCTGTATGGACAGACCTTCGGGATCGACCGCACCGACGTACCGAGGCTGGAGCTGAAGAAGTGACCCTCGCACCGCTGACCCGCCCGGCCCGGCTGCGCCCGGGGGCCAGGATCACCGTCGTGTCACCGAGCGGGCCGGTGCCCGCCGACCGGCTGGAGGCAGGCCTGGACGTACTGCGCGGCTGGGGCCTGGAGCCCGTCGAAGCACCGCACGCACGCGATGTCCACCCGGAGCTGGACTACCTCGCCGGCACGGACGAGGCGCGGGCCAGGGATCTCCAGGAGGCCTGGTGCGATCCGGCCGTGGACGCGGTGATCTGCGCCCGCGGCGGGTACGGCGTGCACCGGATGGTCGACCTGGTCGACTGGGCGGCGATGCGCGCGGCCGGGCCCAAGGTGTTCATCGGCTACAGCGACATCACCGTGCTCCACGAGGCGTTCGCGCAGCGCGTGGGGCTCGCCACCCTGCACGGTCCGATGGCCGGCACCGAGACCTTCCTCAAGGACCCGGACACCCAGGAGTCCCTGCGGGCCACCCTGTTCGAGCCCGACTCGGTACGGACCCTCGGTCTGCCCACGGCGCGGGCACTGGTCCCCGGCAGGGCCCGCGGGATCACCTACGGCGGCTGTGTGAGCCTGCTCGCCGCCGGCCTCGGCACCCCGCACGCCCGGACGTCGGCCCGGGGCGGGCTGCTGGTGATCGAGGACACCACCGAGGACCCGTACAGCATCGACCGCATCCTCACCCAACTGCTGCGGGCCGGGGCGTTCGACGGAATGGCCGGGGTGGTCTGCGGTTCCTGGGCGGGCTGCGGTCCGTACGAGGAGGTGCGGGCCGTACTCGCCGACCGGCTCGGCCCGCTGGGCGTACCCGTCGTCGAGGAGCTGGGCTTCGGGCACGGACCGACGGCGCTCACCATCCCGCTCGGCGTGCCCGCCGTGCTGGACGCCCCGGCCGACGGCGGCCCCGCCACGCTCACCGCCGAGGTGCCGGCGCTGCTCTGAACGACGGGGAATCGTCAAGAAGTTGAGCACGATTCAGGAGACGCCGTCCCGAGCGTTGACATCACTATGACACGTGTCACAGCATGAGCGCGATCAGTTACTTACCGGTCGGTAAGTCGCCCTCGGTGTGGAGGTCTTCGTGTCGCGTGCTGTTTCCCGCCATCGGTCCGGGTACCGGGCGCTCTCCCGGAAGTCGGTCGCTTGCGTGGCCGGAGCCGCGCTCGCCGCACCGCTGGTCCTCACCGGTGCGGCACAGGCATCCGCGGCCGAGCCGTCCCAATACACCGTCACCCCACTGAAGTTCACCATGCAGGCGGGCGGTCGCTCCTGCACCGTCGACGCCGATCTGTACCGCCCCGCCGGTGTCGACGCACAGCATCCGGCCCCCGCGGTACTCGCCACCAACGGTTTCGGCGGCAGCAAGTCGGACGGTTCGACCGACGCCATCGGCAAGGCCTTCGCCTCCCGCGGCTATGTCGGCCTCGTCTACCTCTGATCTTGGCCAGTGCTCCGCCCTTCAGGGCGGGGGTGAAGGGCATCCTTGGCCCGGAGGCGCAGAGCGCCGGAGTGCTCTGCGCCTCCGGGGTGAGGTCAGACGGGACGCTGCTGGTTTTCGATGTACTGCTTGACGACGGTCAGGGGTGCTCCGCCGCAGGATCCGGCGAAGTAGGAGCCGGACCAGAAGTGTCCGCCCCACAGGTACCGGCGGACATGCGCGTTGTACTCCTGGCGGAGCCTGCGGGAACTGACGCCCTTGAGGGAGTTGACCAGTTTGGAGAGCTGGACCTTGGGCGGGTAGTGCACGAGCAGGTGGACGTGGTCCTGTTCGCCGTTGAACTGTTTCAGCTCGGCCTCGAAGTCGGCGCAGACCTCCCGCATGATCTCTTCGGTGCGGGTCAGCATGGCGTCGGTGAGCGCCTTCCGCCGGTACTTCGTGACAAAAACCAAATGAACATGCAGGTTGCAGACAACATGGCGACCGGTTCTGACATCGGGATTAGGGTTCCAGTGCGGTGACATAAACCAATGCCATGGTCTCGATCGTGAGTCAAGACACCGTGGTCAAGCGGCAGTTCGGGCATCGCGCCCGGCTTGCGCTGTCGCCTGCCGAGGCGTTGAGGACTGATGGCCAGGCACACGCGGCCCGCACCATGTGGAACCTGCTGCACGCCTGGTGGCAGATGATGCCGAAGGAAAAGCGGACTCTCGGACACGCGGATGCCGCCGTACGCCAGGCCCGCAAGGACATCGACTTCCTTGCTGTCCTTCCCGCGCAGGCCGCGCAAGCAGTACTCAAGACGTACTTCCAGGCGTGGAAGAACTGCTGGGAGGGCCGCGCCGACGCCCCGAACTTCAAGGGCCGGTTCCGCACGGGGATGTCCGTGGACATCCCGCAGGGCCGGGACCTGAACATCACCCGCGTGCACCGCCGCTGGGGCGTGGTCAACATTCCCAAGGTGGGCCGGGTCCGCTTCCGGTGGACCAAAGACCTTAACGACCTCGCGTACGCGCTCGCCCCGAACAACGCCGGTACGCGAAAGGGCGTTTCGTCCGACACCGCCGGGGTCTTCAAGTGGCAGTGGACCAACGGCTTCTACCTGATGGGGGAGGGGCAGATGGTCCTGAACGCGAGCCTAGACCCGTCCCGGTTCAACAACCTCACCTGCCTCCACTTCGCGTCACAGGCCTGCGACACCATCCGGCTGCTCAACTCCGGCCGGTACCCGGCCGACCGGACCGCCGCGATGCTCGACTACGCGCGCAGCGTCTCACCCGTCGACTACCTCGGTAAGGTCAAGGCACCCACCCTGCTCGTCCAGGGCCAGGCCGACAGCCTGTTCAACCTGAACGAGGCCACCGCCACCTACGAAACCCTCAAGGACCGGGGCACCACGGCCAAGATGATCTGGCAGGCCTGGGGGCACAGTGGCGGACAGGCGCCCGGTGAACTCGACCTGGGCAAGGGCAACCTGGAGACCAGCTACGTCGGACAGCGCGTCCTCGCCTGGTTCGACCGCTACCTCCAGCACCGGACGGACACCGACACCGGACCCGACTTCGCCTACTACCGCGACTGGCAGAGCGGCTACGGCACCGCGGGCTCCGTACCGGCCCTCTCGCAGAAGGTGTACCTGTCCGGCGACGGCAAGCTCGTCGACAACCGGTCCGAGGTCACCCGGGGCAGCCGCCAGTACGCCAACTGGCTGGTTCCCACAAGCCATTCGGAGAGCTCGCTGGCCGGCCTCATCGGGCTGCCCGACCCCAAGCCCTATGACACCAAGGGCACCTACCTCGGCTGGACCAGCGCCCCGTTGACGTCCCCCGTCGATGTCGTCGGCGCACCGAAGGCCACCCTGAAGGTCGTCTCGCCGAAGACGGAGCGGGTCCAGAACAGCGGCGACGCCGCCGACAGACTCGTCCTGTTCGCCAAGGTCTACGACGTCGCCCCGGACGGCAGCAAAACGCTGGTGAACCGGCTGGTCTCCCCGGTGCGGGTGCCGGACGTCACCCGCTCGTTCACCGTGCAGCTCCCGGGCATCGTCCACCGGTACGAAGCGGGCCACCGGCTCGAATTCGTGATCGCGGCGAGCGACAGCGCGTACTCGGGCAACCGAGGGATCAAGCCGGTCACGGTGGTCAGCGCCCCGCAGGACACCGGCGTGCTGGAGCTTCCGGTGGTCGGCGGCCGGCTGAAGTGACGCCGTTTCCCGGGAGCCGGGCCCGGGTGACCGGCCCGGCTCGCTACGCGGGCCCGGACCCGACCACCCGCAGATACGCCTGCGCGGAGTCACGTGTCCGGATCTCGACGGGCAGCAGGATGTGCCGTACCTCGTGCGGACCGTCCGGGTTCCGGATGCGCTGCACCAGCATCTCCATCGCCCGCCGGCCCATCTCCTGGGAGGGGAGGCGGGCGGCGGCGAGCGTCAGCGGAAGCAGGTCGAAGGGGCCGGCGTCGTCCATGCCGGGCCGCGTCATGAGCCGCCGTCACGGGAAGTGGGCGCGCCGGGGACCGGGGGAACAGCCCTTAGGCTGGCCGGATGCCTGAAAGCGACTATCTGGCCGAGGGGCGGCGGACGGCGATCCGCCCCATCACGCAGGCCGATGCCGTGGAGTTCACCACCCGGGCGCGGGAGAGCCGGGACATGCACAGCCCTTGGATCTTCCCGCCCGACGACGCCCGCGCGTATGCCGTCTACGTGGGCCGGCTGATCGACGACCCCGCGAGGGCGGGCTTCCTCGTCTGCGAACGCGGCGGCGGGAGCGGTCCTGCCGACGGGATCGCGGGGTTCATCAACATCAACAACATCGTCGCCGGCGCGTTCCGCTGCGGCGCGCTCGGCTACGGGGCCTTCGCCCACGCGGCGGGACGCGGCCTGATGAGCGAGGGCCTGGGGCTGGTCCTGCGGTACGCCTTCGGGCCGCTCGGTCTGCACCGCCTCGAAGCCAATATCCAGCCCGGCAACGAGGGTTCGCTCGCCCTGGTGCGACGGGCCGGATTCCGCCTCGAAGGGTTCTCGCCGGACTTCCTCTTCATCGACGGAGCCTGGCGTGACCACGAGCGGTGGGCCATCACGGCCGAGATGGTCGGCGAGAAGTCCTAGGGTCTTTCGTTTGGATCATGCCGGACCCCGCGAGCCCGGCATGATTCAAACGAGGGGTTCTACGCCGCGGGCCGGGCGCCGCCCACCGCCGTGGACACCACGGCGCCGGCCTCGGGCCCGGCCTGCACGACCGGGGTGCCGTCCGGCGCCCAGATGCCGGAGCCGCCCGACGTCCGGTCGTACGTCCCGCTCGGGCCCGCCGAGGTGGCCAGCACCGCCCACACCCCGTGGGTGAGCGCCGCGTGGCTCATGTGCCCGTCGCGGCGGGCGGCCTGCTCGGGCCCGGGGCCGTAGAGGGTGCTCGCCACATAGGCGTCGATGCCCAAGGCGGCGGCGGCGGCGGCGTGTTCGGGAACCGCGGCGTCGTAGCACACCGCAAGCCCCAGCCGAAGACCGTCGACCACCAGCACCTGCGGTTTCTCGCCGGGGGTGAACCGGTCGGACTCCGCGCCGTGCAGCCACATCTTGCCGTACACGAATCGCGCGCCCTCTCCCGTGACGGCGAGAGTGGCCAGGTACTCGCGCCCGTCCGCGGCGCGCACCGGCGCACCGGCCAGGGCTGTCGCTCCCGCCTCGCCGCATGCCGTGACGAGGGGGCGCAGGCGGGGGTCCTCGGGGGACACGGCCTCGGCGGCGAGGTCGTAGCCGGTGAGCGAGAGCTCCGCGAAGACGACCAGCCGGGCCCCCGAACGGCGGACCGCCTCCGCATGGGCCGCGGAGTTGGCGGCGACGTCGAGAGGGACGCAGACGGGCTGGGCGACGGCGACGGTGAGCGGTACGGGGGCGGGCACGCGGTACTCCGGATCAGACGGTCGGCCGGGCGCTCCGGGGCGGGCCGCCCGGGAGAGACCGCAGGTCACCGAGGCGAACAGGGTCGCGACCAGCCTATCGAGCGGTCTACGGCCGGGGTGGTCCCGGGCCGGGGCCGGGGAGGCCGGAGCGGTTCGGGCCGGCTGCCGACCGGACCGGTGCACCCCACCGGCCCACCCCGGGTTGGGCAAGTCTTTGCCTATGGCCGAATCGGTATCCCGCAGGACACACAAGCCGCTCCCGCAGGGGCTTCGGGGCACGGCGCTCCGTACAGGAAGTGGAAAACCGCGGCCGAAAGCAGGAGGGGCACGCCCTCGCCCAGGTGACGACCGTGTTGACGGTACGCAATCCCAGGCAGACGCTCGTCATATAGCTGCTAGATACAACTGGTTCTGCCGGGCCTTCGCCTTCGGCACGCCGCCCACGGGTGGGGCGGCACCGTGCGGACGGGGCTCTCCCGGCCGGGACCGGATCGGGAGGACGCATATGTGTGGCATCGCCGGCTGGGTCTCCTTCGACCGCGATCTACGGGCGGCCGAGGAGCTCGCGAAACTGGACGCGATGACGGAGACCATGTCCTGCCGGGGCCCCGACGACCGGGGGACCTGGACCGACGGTCATGCTTCGCTCGGACACCGGCGGCTCGCGATCATCGACCTGCCCGGCGGGCGCCAGCCCATGACCGTCGACACCCCCGAGGGGTCGGTCGCCCTCGTCTACTCCGGTGAGGCGTACAACTTCACCGAACTCCGCGGCGAACTGACCGCCCGCGGGCACCGGTTCACCACCGACTCGGACACCGAGGTGGTGCTGCGCGGCTATCTGGAGTGGGGCGACGCCCTCGCCGAGCGGCTCAACGGCATGTACGCCTTCGCGATCTGGGACGGCCGTCACGACCGGCTCGTCATGATCCGCGACCGGATGGGCGTCAAGCCCTTCTACTACTGGCCGACGCCCGACGGTGTGCTCTTCGGCTCGGAGCCCAAGGCCGTCCTCGCCAATCCGCTGGCCCGGCCCCGGGTGACCCTCGACGGGCTGAGGGAGCTCTTCACCCTCGTCAAGACCCCGGGCCACGCCGTGTGGGACGGCATGTACGAGGTGAAGCCCGGCACGGTCGTCACCGTGGACCGCGGCGGCCTGCGCAGCCACGTCTACTGGCGGCTGGAGACCCGCCCGCACTCCGACGACCGGGACACCTCGATCGCCACCGTACGGTCACTGCTGGACGACATCGTGCGCCGCCAGCTGGTCTCCGACGTCCCCCGCTGCATCCTGCTCTCCGGCGGACTCGACTCCTCGGCGGTCACCGCCCTCGCCGCCCGGCAGCTCGCCGAGAGCGGCGAGAAGGTCCGCACCTTCGCCGTCGACTTCGTGGGACGCACCGAGAACTTCGTCGCCGACGAACTGCGCACCACCCCCGACACCCCGTTCGTGCACGACGTGGCCCAGCGGGCGGGCACCCTCCACCGGGACATCGTGCTCGACCCCGACACCCTCGCCGACCCGGAGGTACGGGCCCGGATGATCCGGGCCCGGGACATCCCCATGGGCCTCGGCGACATGGACGCCTCGCTCCATCTGCTCTTCCGGGCCATCCGCGAACACTCGACCGTCGCGCTGTCCGGCGAGTCCGCCGACGAGGTCTTCGGCGGCTACCTCCAGTTCTTCGACGAACAGGCCCGCAGCGCCGACACCTTCCCCTGGCTGGTGCGGTTCGCCGAGCACTTCGGCGAGGACGCGGGCATGCTCCGCGACGACGTGAACCAGGCCCTGGGGCTGGAGAAGTACATCCGTGACAGCTATGAATCCGCCGTCGCCGGCATCGAACGGCTCACCGGCGAGAGCGACTTCGAGTACCGCATGCGCAGGATCTGCCATCTCCACCTGACCCGGTTCGTACGCGTCCTGCTCGACCGCAAGGACCGGGCGAGCATGGCGGTCGGCCTGGAGGTCCGGGTGCCGTTCTGCGACCACCGGCTCGTCGAATACGTCTACAACACGCCCTGGTCCCTCAAGTCCTTCGACGGCAGGGAGAAGAGCCTGCTGCGCGAGGCCACCGCCGATGTGCTGCCCCGGTCGGTGTACGACAGGACCAAGAGCCCCTATCCGTCGACCCAGGACCCCAAGTACGCCCTCGCCCTGCAGCAGCACGCCCGTGAGCTGCTCGCCCGCCCGGACCACCGGGTGTTCGACCTCGTCGACCGCGGCCGGCTCCGCGCGGCGGCCGACCACGACGCGCCCCGGGTCACCTCGGCGTCCCGCCGCGGCCTGGAACGCACCCTGGACCTCGCCATGTGGCTGGACCTGTACGAGCCCGAACTGATCCTCGGCTGAACGGGCCGCCCCGGTAAGGGCGTTGCCGGCGACGACCGGTTCGCGGATCACCGCCGTCACCTCGGAGCGGCCGGTGAGGCTATCCGTTTCCGTCCCCCCGGGTACGGTCCAGCCAAGTGCCGAATTCGTTCTCCCGGACCAGTCGGCCGAGTTTGCGGTACTCCTGGATCACGGCCGAGACGATCTGCTCCATACCGAGCGGCCTGCCCGATTCCGCGGCCAGATAGGCGGCGGTCACCGCGCAGGCGCGGATCGACCCTCCCGCCAGCTCGAAGCGGCCCGCGCAGAACTCCAGATCGAGTCCGGCCTCGCGGGGGATCGCCGTCCCGAGACAGCGGTCCCACAGGGCCAGTCGCTGCCGGGCGTCCGGCATGGGGAACTCCGCGATCACATCGAGGCGCCGGGTGAAGGCCTCGTCGAGATTGCCCCGCAGATTGGTGGTGAGCACCGCGATCCCGTCGAAGGACTCCATCCGTTGCAGCAGATAGGCCGACTCCACGTTGGCGTGGCGGTCGTGCGCGTCCTTGACCTGCGAACGCTTCCCGAAAATGGCGTCCGCCTCGTCGAACAGCAGGATGCCGTTGACGTCGGACGCCTCGACGAAGATCCTTTCGAGGTTCTTCTCGGTCTCACCGACGTACTTGTCGACCACGGTGGACAGATCCACGACGTAGAGCTCCATGCCGAGCTCCGACGCCACCACCTCGGCGGACATGGTCTTGCCGGTGCCGGACACACCCGCGAACAACGCGATGACACCGCGCCCCCGGCCGCCACCCGGCCGCATCCGCCATTGCCCGAGCACCTGCTCACGGTGGCGTGCGCGCAGGGCGAGTTCGGTCAGCTCCCGGCGGGTCGCGGCGGGCAGCACGAGGTCGTCCCAGCCGACCGCCGGTTCGATGCGGCGGGCGAGCCGTTCCAGCCCCGCTCCGTTCTGTGCCCGGACCGCCGTGCGCAGGTCCTGCGCGTCGACCGGACGATCCTCCAGGACGGCCAGCCGGGAGGCGACCGCGGCGGCCTTGCGCACCTGTTCGGAGTCGAGCCGATAGGAGGCGGTGGCCTCGATGAGCCCCTCGTGGGCCGACATGCTCCCGGCGGGCAGCCCGACGGACGTGCCGGCCTCCGTCAGCGCCCGTCGCCACTGCCGCGCCACGCCCTCGGGGCCGGGCGGCAGGACCTGGACCGGAACCGGACTCTCGTCGGCCCACAGGGGGTCCCAGTGCTTCTTCCCGTACGCGATCAGGGGAGCACCGCTGACCGCCGCGCAGAGGACCCCGAGCAGCCGGGCTCTCTCGGGCCGCTCGGGGGCGAGCGCTTCGAGCGGTCCGAGGACGACCCCGCCGCCGCTCAGCCGGGCCTCGGCCGCCAGGGTCCGTACGACTTCCGCCGGTTCGGGCAGGGCGGCGAGACCCGCGATGTCGACCACCAGCGGACGACGCCCGGCGGCGAGCAGCGCCTCGACCGCCAGCCTGCCGGGGTCGCCGCCCCGGTCGAGCAGATGCACCAGACCGCAGCCCGTGCCCAGTGCCGCCGCGACCCGCAGGACATCCGGTCCGGTGCCGGGCCCCTCCTCGGGCGCGACCGCACGGACGAGGCCGCGCAGCCTCCCGTCGATCCCGTCGTTGCCGAGCAGGTATCCGGCGATCCGGTCCGGCACCCGCAGCACCCGCGAGAGCAGCGGGCGGTCCGCCTCCAGGACCTCCAGCAGTCCGCCCACGACCAGCGGGGCGGACGGCGAGAACCGGAAGCGGCCGGAGCTCGCGGCGGGCAGTCCGCAGAGTTCCAGCGCCAGGCCGATGGTGGGCCTGCGCCGGGTGAGGTCGTCGTTGAGATAGCCGTAGAGCCGTTCGAACCGGGTGTCGATGTCCGGGGCCAACGCGACGAGCAGGAGGTCGATGTCCAGCGGTGCCAGGCCGAAGTCCTCGGCGAGCCGCCGGATCCGGCTCCCCGGCGGCGGCTCGGGCACAGGCTCGCAGCCGTACGCCGGTACGGGCGCGAACGCGTCGCGGGACTCCACGATCCGTGCGGCCGCCTCGGGGGTGAGGTACTGCCCCCGGTACGGATCGTCCGGTTGCGGGTCGGCGGCCCGCCGGACCGCCACGGCGTCCCGGACCCGCTGCTCGACGTGGACCAGCCGCTCCCAGAGCTCCTCGACGGCCCCGGGCGGGGAGCCGGCCGGTTCGTGGACGGCACGGGTGCCTTGTGCCGTGGTCATCGAGCCCCGCCCCCGCGCCTGCGTCGACCGGGCGGCAACTGCCGTTCCCGCTGCGCGGCGAAGCCCTGCCCGCCGGGGTCGGACGCCCCGTCGTAGCGCAGCCGCCGCCCCGGTTCCGTACTGTCGCCGTCCCGGGCGGGCACGGACTTCACCACCAGACCCTCGGTGACCGGCGGGCCCGCGGACGTCCGTTCACCGGCCAACGGTGCCCACACCCGCAGGTCGATCGCGGCCTTGAGCTCACCGCCGAGCGCGGACCAGACGTCCGAGGCGGACGGCCCGTCGGTGCCCGGCCCCGCCGCCTCGATCTCCACGGTCAGCCCGAGCTCGGCGAGACTGCCCGTGTGCATCCGGGCGGGCAGCACATCCGACCGTACGAGGCAGCGCAACACCTCGGAGAGCAGGCGGTGTTCGTCCTGCGGGCGATTGGTCCAGGCGGTCACCAGATACGTCAGCTCGAACCAGCGCGGCGGGGTCCGCCGGCCGATGACCACTCCTTCGTCGTCGTGCTCCTCGGCCGTGCCGGTACGGCGGCGGCCCGCGTCCTCGCGTATGCGGTGGAGGAAGACACTGATCGTGGGGGCGTTGCGCCGGGCGGACCAGTCCTTCGTCGGCGCGTCGAAGACCAGGTCGACGCCGCTCTCCTGGAGGCCGGCGTCGACCAGCAACAGCCGCAGCCCCTCGTCCACTTCGTGGATCATCGGCGCCCCACCTCGTCCGGCGGGACGACGGTGCCGCCGACCACCAGGAACGGTGTGGTGACCGGGCCGAATCCCGGTCCCCTGGCGGTGATCGTGCGCGGTCCCGTCTGGTCCTTCGCCAGGATCAGCAACTGCGCGATGAACGTTCCGTCCCGGCGCGGGAGGGTACGCGGTGCGCTCGCGGTGATCCCGGGCTTCCAGGTGAGCTTCACCGGTGCTCCGGGCGGGAAGTCCTTGCCCCGCACGGAGGTGACGAACCCTGGTTTGCCGACGGCGGGCACCGCGACGATCCGGGGCCGGAGGATGCGCAGCGGCTTCCTGGAGACGTTGTCGCGCATGTCGGCGTCGGTACCGGTCGTGGTCAGTGTGCCGGTGATGGTCGTCCTCAGCGCCCGGTCCGGCCTGAGCACGACACGGACCACCGTGGAGGCGCCCGGTGCCAGGTCGGGCAGTGTGCACACACCGGCGGCGCAGCCCGGCGGAAGCGTACCCGCCGGGATCCGCGCGGGCAGTCCGAGCCTCAGCCGCAGGCCGGTGGCGAGCGCGTTCCGGCCGTTGCGCACGGTGTACGTCACCACCACCCGGCCGCCGACGTAGCCGGGGCTGGGCTGTGCCCGCACCGTGACGCCGGGCCCCGCCTCGGGTTCGGGCGGCACGGGGGCCGGAGGCCGGGGCGGCGTCGGGGACGGGGTGGGCGTCGGGGCCGGAGGCACGTCCTGGACCGGGACGACCGTCCCGCTGGCGTTGTCCGTGGGGTTCGGGTCGACCACGGCTCCGGTGACCGACCAGCCGATCCGCTGGTCTCCCGCCGTCACACCGGTCAGCCGGGCGGTGATCTCCACGCCGGCCCCGGGTTCGAGCACGCCCAGATCGCACTGGGGCGACCCGGCGGCACAGGGCCCGGCCGGGGTGGTGAGCTCGTCCAGGCGTACGCCGGGCGGGGCGTCGACGGTGAACACGGTGCCGGGCGAGGGCGCGGGGCCGCGATTGGTGACGGTGACCGTCACCGAGACGGAGGAATCGACCTCCACCGCGGGTCCGGCGGGCGGTGCGGTCAGGGACAGGTCGACCGACTGCTGGAAGGCGGGTTCCTTCTGCCGCCCGGTGAGTCTGTCGCCGAACGACGTCAGTTCGCCGGAGGAGAGGTCGAGTACGGAGAGCTGTTCCGGGGAGTTCGGTGCGAGCGCTCTGCGTGAGCTCAGCACCAGCCGTCCCGCGTCCGGTGACCACGCCACGTCGCGGGGCTGGAAGGGCCCGGTCCGTGAGGTGTCGGGGATCTCCTGACGGCACGCGTCGGGGTTGTCCCGCTGGACGGAGGGCAGTACGACCCGGCACTCGCCGCCGGTCAGTGAGGTCACGACGATGCCCGTGCGCTCGTTGACCCGGCCGCCGCCGTCCTTGCGGTTGAAGGCGAGTGTGCTGCCGTCGGGGGAGAAGGCGGGGCTGTCGTCGATCTTCTTGCATTCACCGGGGCAGATGGTGACGCTGAGGTCCCGCTGTCGGTCGAGCGCCGCCACCGGCACGGTCCACACATGCTTGATGCCGCCGAGGCCCCGGATCACATGGTTGCGGGTGAAGGCGAGGGTGGTTCCGTCCGACGACCAGGTCGGCTGCGCGTCACCACCCGCCAACTGCCCTTCCGGCGGAACCACCTTGCCCACGATCGCCCCTGTGGCGACGTCCGCGATGAGAATGCTGCTCGGCCCCGGCTGCCCGTCGACCCTGCCGGGCGAGGTCCTGGTGAACGCCAGCTTGGTGCCGTCCGGCGAGAACGTGGGGTCGGTGTCCCAGTCGAGGGGGCCGCGTCCGGCGAGCGGCATCGCCGCCGCGTTCGAGCCGTCGGCGTCGGCCAGCCAGATCCGTTCGACGCGCTCCTTCTCCGGGCCCTCGAAGCGGGTCACGACGATGCGCCTGCCGTCCGGGGTGTAGTTCTGCCGCTCGGTCCACGGGTCGTAGCCCGCCGCCGGGTTGAACAGCGGGTCCTTGGCGGGGTCGGTGTTCGTACTGGCCTCCGGGTCCTCCTCCAGGATGGTGCGCCCGAGGTCCCGGGGGTCCGAACCGTCCTGCCTGACGTCCTGGAGCGTCACTTCCTTCGCCTCGCGGGGGGTCCGTCGGGTCACGACGACGTTCCCGGAGTCCGCGGGCCCGATCCAGGTGGGCGATTCGACCGCACGGTCCTCGCCGAGCGTCAGGCCCGGCTCGGCCCCGTCGAAGGCGGTCGTCCGGTAGACGTGGTCGTAGTCCTTGCACCCGCAGGTCGTGTCCGGGCTGAGGAGGACCAGGCCGTTTCCGTCCGGCAGCCAGGCGGCCGACCGGGTGCGCCACCCGGCCTGGACACCGGCCAGCAGGGGACGGTCGGTTCCGATGCCCTCGGTCACCCGGAGCCGGGGTCCCGTCGTCTCGTCCGTGGTGAGGGTGTACGCGACAAGAGCGCGGTGGGAGTCGTCGTCCACCGGGTTCCACTCCGGCTCGGTCGCGTCGCCGGGCGGACCGTCACTGATCACCCTCGCCGCGCCGCCGGCCACGGCCCGTTCGTAGATCAGCCCGCTCCGCCCGGGACCGGAGTCACAGGAGTACGCGATCCGCGAGCCGTCCGGGGAGAACGTCGGGGAGGTCTCGTTGTTGGGGGTGTCCGTCAGCCGCCGCAGGCCGGAGCCGTCGATCCCGACAGTCCACAGTTCACGCTGGACCACATCACCCGGCCCCCGCTCCGCGGAGTCGAACACCACCGTCCGTCCGTCCGGGGAGAGTTCGGGGTGAGCGGCGTCGCGGCCGGTGGTGAGTTTGCGCACCGCTCCGCCCGCATCGCGCACGTACACCTGTGGTCGCACGTCGTCCCGCAGGCTGGTGAAGACCAGCACCTCGCCGCGTGCGAAGGGATCCTGGTCGTAGTGGGCCGGTCCGGGACCGAACAGCGGGGCGCTGGTGCCCGTGTCCGAGGGGGATACCCGGCCGAGGCTGCGGTGTTCGGTACCGGCGTAGGCGATGCGTCCGGCATCCGCCGGGGCGTCGTCCGCCGCCGTGGCGAGCCTCGGCGCACCCTGCGGGGCGGCCGCGGAACCCGCCACCAGCAGCGGCGCCAACAGCACCACGGCGCCTGTCAGTCGGCCCAGCCGGGTATGCCTCGCCGGGCCAGCAGTGCCGGTCACGGCCCACCTCACAGTCGTGTCGATGACTCTCCATGACAAGCATCGTGTTCGCGCGGGGCCGAAGACAGGTCCGGAGTACCCGGAGCGGGGGAAGGAGCTGTTGCCCTTTGCGGCGCCCTCCCGGCCGCTCGCCCTCCCGGCCCCCTGCCGGGCCGCACCGGCCACGAACACCGGCGCGCCCCCGCGCGGCGACGTCCTCACGCCGTCCGCACGGGGGCCCGTGGCGGGACTCAGATGAGCCCGTGTCGCATGGCGTAGCCGACGGCGTGGGCCCGGTTGCGCAGTTCGAGCCGTGTCGCCACCTCGTGCAGCACGTTCTTGACGGTGCGTTCGGAGTACGAGGTCTTCTGCGCGATCTCCGCGGTGCCGTAGCCCTCGGACACCAGCCTGATCATCTCCGCCTCCCGTGTCGTGAGGGTGGAGAGCGAGAGTCCCCGGGGGTCGAGGACGGTGCGCTGGAGGCTGCTGACATGGGTGAGGAGCTTTCCGAGCAGGTCGCCCGGCAGCACCCCTTCGCCGTTCGCCATCGCCGTCACCAGGTGGAGGAGGCTGTCCTGGTCGGCCTCCCCGCGCCTCAGCACCGCGGCGACCCCGCACTCGATCATGGTCTGGAGCGCACCCGATTCGAAGAAACCGACGACGAGTCCGGTGCGGGTCGCGGTGTTGCGCTGGAGACGATGCAGCAACTGGACGGTGCGATCGTCCACCATGTCCACCACTACCAGGGAGACTTGGGCCCGGTCCGCCTCGGACTCCGCTATCAGCTCTATCTCGGGCCGTGGGCGTAATTGGTGGACCACACCGGTCCGCAGGATCAGGTCCTCCGCGTACACCGCCACGGAGACCCTGCCCCCGGGAGTCTCATGGGTGCTGCCCTCGGCGGAGTGCTCCGATGCGGCGGTCCTGCGGTACTGGCCGCGCTCCGCTGCTCTGCTCTTCATGTCTGCTGTCGTCGTCATTCTTCTACGTGCCTGTCTTCCTCAGGTGCTTCCGTCCGATACGCCTGTTTCCGTTCTCGACCGCGTCGGCCGCCGGCACGGCGACCGGGCCCGGGGAGGGCTCGCCGGGGCATCGTGCCGCTGTGCCGCCGGGGCACCACCACTGCCCGATCGTTGCCCTCGCGTCTCTGCTGCGCGGTGGCAGGTGCGGCTTAACGTCGCATCGTGACCACATCTGCCGAACTCGAAACACCCACGGTGACGGTGTCGCCCGGCGCCGAAGCGACGACGACCCTGACCGTGCGCAACGACGGCGACATCGTCGAGGCGTACACGCTCGAAGTGGTCGGCGACTGCGCCGCCTGGAGCACCGTCGAGCCGGCGCGGGTCTCCCTCTACCCGGGCACCTCCGAGGTGGTGACCGTACGGCTCGCGCCGCCGCGGTCCCACGAGGTTCGGGCCGGCGAGATACCCCTGGGTGTCCGCGTTCTGCCCGCGGAGCACCCCGAGTCGGTGGCGGTCCCCGAGGCCACGGTGGTCGTCGGGCCCTTCCACGAGCTCCGGGCGGAGCTCGACCCGGGCCGACGCTCCGGCTGGCTGGGTGCCCGCTTCCGGACCTCGGTGCAGAACAGGGGGAACACCGCTGTCGATGTCGCCCTCACCGGCAAGCAGCCCGGGGAGGAACTCCGCCTGGCCTTCACCCCGGGCCAACGGCGCCTGGAACCGGGGGAGTCCGCAGAGATGGGCCTGCGGGTACGGGCCCGGAAGCTGATCTGGTTCGGCAAGCCGGTTACTTGGCCGTTCGAGGTCGAGGCCGCCCGGAGCAACGAACGGGACGCCGGCAGCGAGCAGTCCGGCAGGCCGGAGGCGCTGCCCGGCGAGTTCGCGCAACTGCCGGTACTGCCCAGGTGGCTGCTGATCGTCCTGGCCGCACTGCTCGCGCTGCTGCTCGCGTGGTTCGCGCTGGTCCGGCCCGCGGTGCGGAGCACCGCGAAGCAGGCGGCGAACGAGGCCGCGCAGGAAAAGACGCCCCGCGACGAGCAACAGGGTGGGGCGACGGAGGGTGGCACCGGCGGCCAGGAGAAGAACCAGGACCAGGGCAACGGCGAGGGCAAGCCGAACACGTCCGGAGGCTCCGGTTCGGGCGGCTCCAGCTCGGGAACGGGCGGGGGGACCGGGGGTACCCAGCAGAGCTCGGCGACGATCGATGTGCAGACCGGGTCCGGGGCCGAGAAGAAGGGCACGTACCGGGTTCCGGAGGGGAAGGTATTCGGAATCACGGACATCGTGGTGGCGAACTTCCAGGGCGACGAAGGCGTACTGACCATCTCCTTCGGGGAGCGGAAGATCACCACCATCGCTCTGGAGACCTTTCGCAACCAGGACTATCACTGGGTCACCCCCATCCAGATTCAGGAGAACGACACGGTCACCGCGTCCGTCACCTGCGCCAAACCTGGCACACCGGCGACCGGAACTCAGGCTTCCGAATGCCATCAGGTACTCAATGTCAGCGGTGTGCTGAGCGATCTCGCACCGTAGAAACAAAGCGCCTGGCCTCCTGCTTCCTCCACCGGGGACGAGAACAGCAGAAATTCCGAACGAGGGAAACCCGGCTTGCCGGTGTTTGGCAATTTCCTTCCCCTGCGCACATTGGAGTTCCGGTCACAGGTCCCTCGGGGGGCATCGGAAGCGTCGGGTGATCCGGATTCGGCCACCGGCCCCACGACGGGCTGGTCGGGGCCTGCGAATTCTGGCTGATTTCCGTCAAGTTCCCTGCCTGTGAACCGTGGACACCTTCCGTGAATCCGGTGTCCACCTTGCCGTCACACGGCCGAACCGCGAAATGCGGCGACCGCCGGGGACCGGTCCGCAAAGGGAAGCATTTCCTGCCCCGCGGGTGCCTGCGAAGGGCAGCACCCTTGCCCCGTTCCCAGGACTTTGAGACCTACTGCCCGCCACGGCCGCCGAGGAAGACTCGGCAGCGAACGAATGACCACGCGAAGGAGCGAGTATGCCGTCGTACCTCACCCCGGGTGTTTACGTGGAGGAGGTGCAGTCCGGAGCGCGGCCCATCGAGGGAGTCGGCACCGCGGTCGCAGCCTTCGTCGGTTTCGCGGAGTCCGGCCCCTTCCACCAGCCGACGCTGGTGACCAACTGGGACCAGTACGTCCAGACCTTCGGCACCTTCACCGCCGACACGTACCTGACCCCCGCGGTCTACGGCTACTTCGCCAACGGCGGCGGCGCGGCCTACATCGTGCGCATCGGCGGCCCCGCGCAGGACCCGGCGCAAAAGCCCGCGGCCGGGACGGTCCCGCCCGCCGCCATCGGAGGCTTCCTGGTCTCCGCACGGCCCGGTACGAGCGGAGACGTCTCCGTCGAGGTCACCGACGCCGAGGGCGAGAACCCTCCGGAGGACCGGTTCCGGCTGCTGGTGCGGCAGGCCGGCAAGGTGGTGGAGACCTACGACGTCTCCACCCGCAAGAACGTCAAGGGCTATCTCGTCGCCCAGGTCCGCCAGTCGAAGCTCATCGAGGTAACCGAGCAGCCCGGCGCGGCCCAGACCCGCCCCGAGAACCAGAGCCTCCCCCTCGCGCCCGCCGCTGCCGCCCCCGGAGCCGGCGTCGCACGGATCGACCCGGCCGAGTACGTCGGCGACGCCGCCGCCCGCACGGGGTTCGCGGGACTCGAAGCGATCGACGAGATCACCATGGTCGCCGTTCCGGACCTGATGAGCGCCCACCAGCGCGGGGACATCGACGCCGAGGGCGTCAAGGCCGTTCAGCTGGCGGTGATTTCGCACTGTGAGCAGATGGGCGACCGGGTCGCCGTGCTCGACACCCCGCCGGGCATGAACGCCCAGCGCGTCCGTACCTGGCGCAACGACGACGCCGGATTCGACTCGCGCTACGCGACCGTGTACTACCCGTGGCTCAAGGTCTTCGACCCGGCGACCGGCCAGAACTCCCTGGTGCCGCCGAGCGGTCATGTCGCCGGCGTCTGGGCGCGCAGCGACGGTGAGCGCGGTGTGCACAAGGCCCCCGCCAACGAGGTCATCCGCGGCGCGCTGGACCTGGAGATCCGCCTCAGCAAGGGCGAACAGGACCTGCTCAATCCGATCGGCGTCAACTGCGTGCGCGCCTTCCCCGGGCGCGGCATCCGGATCTGGGGCGCGCGCACCCTCTCGTCCGACCCGGCCTGGCGCTACCTCAATGTACGCCGCCTCTTCAACTACCTGGAGGAGTCGATCCTCCTGGGCACCCAGTGGGTGGTGTTCGAGCCGAACGACGACCGCCTGTGGTCGAGCATCCGGCGCAACGTCACCGCCTTCCTCACCGAGGAGTGGCGCCGGGGCGCCCTCTTCGGCCGCACGGCCGAGGAAGCGTTCTACGTCAAGTGCGACCGCGACAACAACCCGCAGGAGTCGATCGACCTCGGTCAGGTCGTGTGCGAGATCGGGGTGGCTCCGGTGAAGCCCGCGGAGTTCGTGGTCTTCCGCCTCGCGCAGTTCTCCGACAGCACCAGCCTCGTCAACGAGTGACCCGTTCGGGTCCGCAAACGGAACAGGTGACACAGAGTCATGGCAGAGGGCGACGCTCTTTCCACCCACGTCTTCGGCGTGCAGCTCGGCGGCTATCTCGTCGAGTCGATCCAGGAGATCAGCGGCATGACCGTCGAGGAGGAAGTCGTCGAGGTCCGTCAAGTGACCGCCGAGGGCAAGCAGATCATCCGCAAGCAGCCCGGCGCCCGTCAGGCGGGCGAGGTGACGATCACCCGCGGACTCGACAAGAGCAGCGAGTTCACCAACTGGATCAAGGAGACGCTCAACAACGGGGCGGTCGACACCGCGCGCCAGAACCTGACCATCGAGATCAAGGACTCGAAGGGTGAGACGGTCCGGCGCATCCAGCTGATGCAGGGGTGGGCCAGCAAGTGGGAGGGGCCGTCACTGAAGGCCGGCGAGTCCAGCGCCGCCACCGAGACGGTCACCATCACCTTCGAGGAGATCGTGGTCGAATGAGGCGCAGGACCGTTACGTCGGGTGGGCTCGACGAAGTCCTCGACAGCCTCGTCTCCGCCCCGCCCGCCGCCCACGAGGAGGCTCCCGCACCGTCCTCGATCCGGGACCGGGAGCGTGACCAGCAGGAGCTGCGCACGGAGTTCGACTTCGAGCTCCCGCGCGGTTATGTCGACGACGAGGGCCAGGTCCACCGGCGCGGCTCGATGCGGCTCGCGACGGCACGGGACGAGCTGCGCCCGCAGATCGACCTGCGGGTGAAGGAGAACCCGGCATACATGTCCGTGGTGTTGCTGAGTCAGGTGATCACTCAGCTCGGCACCATCACCGATGTGCATGCCGGGGTCGTCGAGCGGATGTACGCCACGGATGTGGCGTTCCTCCAGGACTTCTACCGCCGGATCAACAGCGAGGGCCACACGCACGCCGCGGTGACCTGTCCGCTGTGCCACGGATCGTTCGAGGTGGACCTCTCGGGTGGGCGCCTGGGGGAATCGTGACGTACGCGCTTCCCCGACTGCGGGAGGAGATCGCGTACGTCGCCTACCACTTCCACTGGCAGCGAGAGGACATTCTCGACCTCACCCACGCCGAGCGTCAGGAGTGGGTGCGGGAGATAGCGCGGATCAACACCCGCGTCAACGAAGGCGGGTGATCGTGTGGGTTTCGGAAACTGGTTCCGCCGAGGGGACCGGCAGCCGCCCGGAGCGTCCTCCCGGGACGGGGCCGAGGCCGGAGCCGGCACCGGGCACGGTCCGGAGCCGGAAGTCGGCCGGAGCGACGGCGGAGCCGATCAGCGGAACGACGGCTGGGACGGCGGCTGGGACGGCGGCTGGCGGCAGGTCGCGCCGCCGGCGGTGACCGTCGCCCGGTCCTCGATCGGGGTGAGCGACGGCCTGCGATTCAGGTCCGGTCTCGCCTCGTGGCAGAACCTCGCGTTCGCGGGCGAACTCGGCCATGCCGTGCTGCCGTCCGCGCCGGTGGGCCTCATCCACGGCGTCGCCCGTCCGGGCGGTCCGCGGTCCGCGGATCCCGGTGGACCGCTGCTGCTGCGTGCCGCCCGGACCGGCCCGGACGGGGAAGCGGAACCTGCGGCGGGCCCGACACCTGCCACGGCGGGTAACGCGCCCGACAGGGGCAGGGTCGGCGGGCAGCCGTCCCCCGCGACCGTCCAGCGGTCGAGCGGTACAAAGTCCCCTCGCTCCTCCGGGAACGGGGCACCGGGGCGGCGTGTCGGCGGGGACGGCGCAACCACCCCGGAAGCCACGGGAGGGGTGGCCCGAGCGAAGCACACGGAGCCGGCCGCGGTGCCGGCACCGGCGTCGGGACCGGTTTCGCGGCCGGCCGCCGCGCCTGCGTCGCAGCGTCCCGCGAACACCGCACCACCGGCACCGGTTTCGCTCCAGCGCGCCCGGCCCGCCGCGGTACG